>NZ_ARPM03000048.1 GCF_000388175.3 Holospora undulata HU1
AGTACGAAGGTTCATTTGCATTAAACATTGTTGTTTATTTTTAATAAAATAGCCTGTCTTTCGGATCTTTTAAAGACCCTTCAAAAAAGTGAGGGGGAGTATGTATTTTGTGCATCTTTGAGCTGATTTTCATTTTTATTCTGAATAATAAATTAGCAATTAGCATCGCTTAACAGTTTATTCTGCTGCTCAACAGAGGCTTTAAATTCATTTTCTTTTTTAAAAAATTTTTTAGTCAAATTTTTCCCGTTCCCTGTTTATTGCATTCTGATTGTAATTTTTTATTATTTAAACCTCTTGTAAAAAATTAAAATCTTTGTTAGAATTCAAAAATGTAAGCGGGCGTAGCTCAGGGGTAGAGCATAACCTTGCCAAGGTTAGGGTCGAGAGTTCAAATCTCTTCGCCCGCTCTTACTTTAAAATTTCAAGTATATATATTATGAAAATACATTCTTTTTTTAAGGGCATGTTTTGGATGTTAGGAATGTGTCTTACTAGCTCAGTAAATGATGTTATTGTGAAATATTCTGGGCTTAGTGGGTCTCATTTAAAGGATATTAATATTCTTTTTTTTCGATTTTTTTTTGCTACCCTTTCTCTTATCCCATTGTTTATTAAACATTTTCAACTGAGTGCTTTTAAGAAAAATTACGTTCATGCTGTAAGGGGAGGGTTGTTTGCTTTAGCCATGCTTCCTTGGTGCTATAGTTTGATTCAGCTTCCCATTCCACTTGTTATTAGTGTAGGGTATCTTACACCTATTTTTGTTACTATTTTGGCTAGCTTGATACTAAAGGAATCTTTTAGTATTGCTCGGTGGGTTTCGGTTTTTTTAGGTTTTTTTGGGGTGGCTGTAAGCGTTAACTTTTCTTTTACAGGTGCAAATGCGTCTATATTTGTTGCGTTATTGGCAACTTTTATTTTCGCTGTTTTAGATATTGTTAATAAGAAGCTTTTGACTCAAAAAGAAAGTTTTATTTCTACCATGTTTATGCCTACGATGTGGTCCTGCATATGGTTGTTGCCACTTGTAATTTTGAATTGGAAGACGCCGTCTTTGAGTGAATTTTTTATGCTTTTTATTCTGGGAATTGGGTCAAACATAATGTTTTTTTGTTTACTAAAAGCTCTTGATTCTTACGAAATGAGTGCATTACAGCCTTTTAAATACAGTGAAACAATTTTTTCTTGTATTGCAAGTTTTTTGTGTTTTAATCAACTACCTTCCATTAACGTATTGTTTGGGTTGGGATTCATTATTCCTGCAACGTTATATTTGACGTTTCATGAGTCTCGCGCGATAAAAAAAAGTTAAGCAATTTTTTAATTAATTTATTATCCAAAAAAATTCTTGTACATGATGAGTTCTTTTGTTTGCGTTGTGGAGGTGTTTTTTAAATTTTCTTAAGCGTGCAAGAAGTGAAGTGTATTTTTTTAATTAACTGGTTTAAATTTTTTTTAAATATAGAATTTTTATTGTTTAATTAATTTGTTTTGAATATTAAAAAACTTTATTAATATTTTTTAATATTGTTTAACATTTTAATACACGTATGATAAAAGTTAGATACTTTAAAAAAAGGTCTTTACTTTTAAGAATATTAGACCTAGAATAGACGCAACAGATAGTTATTGTGATGGTCTATTTATGAAGAGAACTTTTCAACCTAGTCGTTTAGTGCGCAGCAGAAGGCATGGATTTAGGTCCAGAATGGCCACCGTTGGAGGAAGGCGTGTTGTTTCTGCAAGGCGTCGTAAGGGAAGAAAGAAATTGTCCGCTTAGAAAGGGGGGTGCGCACTATGGAATTTCAGCGCCTTTCAAAAAAAAGTTCAGTTTTATTTCGCAACAAAGCTTACGTTAAGAAGTTTGATTTAGAGCGTGATTTTGGTATTGTTTTTCGTTGGATTCCTTGGGCAGAGGAAGCTCTAAGATTTTCGGTAGTGATCGCTAAGTGTGCAAAATGTTCTTCTGTGATGCGCAATGCAATTAAGCGCCGTATTCGTCATTGTTTCTTTTTGATTTTTCCCTATGTCACAGTTCCCGTGGGGGTGGTGTGTGTGGTGAAGAATCGTTTTATCATGGACTTAAGTTTTTCTGATCTATTGTCTCTTTTTGAAGATTTTGTGCGCAATTTAAAGATAACGTATTTGCAACGTCAATGTGATAATAATAAGGTAGGTAAAGAGAATGGGTGAGTATAAAAATATCTTGGTTGCTTTTGGAGCCTGCATTTTTGTGTGGGTGGGGTATGAATTATTTTTAAAACCTAAGTTTGATTTGCCTTCTCAAAATTTAGTGCGGGAATCTGTTCCCAAGAATAATAGTAAGGCTCCTGTGACGTGTTTTGTTTCTGAAGATCAGTCCTTAGAATCCAAGCACGTTACGCTATCTAATAAAGTAGTTAAAGCAAAAATTCGTTTGCAAGGGGCGATCTTGGATGATTTGGCGTTAACCGATTATAAGGAACATACGTCTGGTGGAGCTCCTGTTCGCGTGTTGCGTCCTTATGGTACGCGCTGTGCTTATTGGGTTTCTATGGGGTGGGAGCCAAAAGATCGAGAATCTAAAAAATCTAATAATTTTTTCCCCTCTAATACCACAGTGTGGCGCGTAGCTGAAGAATCTTCTGAAAAAGAAATTGTTTTGAAGTGGTGTAATTCTGAAGGGGTTGAATTCGAACAAAAATTTTCTTTCGACCAGAAATATATGCTAAAAGTAGTTCAGACGGTAAAAAACACGACCAATGAACCTTTTTTTGTACAGTGTAGAAAGGATATTTTTCGTCAAGGTCCCGTAGAAAATGCTGATCATTGGTTATCCTATGAAGGACCTGTTGCGGTATGTGATAGGGTTTTAAGCAATATAAGTTACGGAGATTTAGAGAAAGGTTCTCGAGAATTTAAAAAGGGAAATTGGGCAGGAATTTCAGACAAATATTGGTTAGTGGCGTTGATAGGGGATTCAGGGGCTCAAGCATTAGAAGGAGAGGCGCGAAAAAATTTAAAAGATATGTATAATGTGTCATTAAAACAGAAAGTTGTTTCAGTTTTACCTCAAAAAACGTACGCTCAAGTCCAGAGTATTTTTCTTGGTCCAAAAGAAGTTAAGATTTTAGATTATTATGGGCATACCCATAAAATTCAACGGTTTGACCTTGCAGTAGATTTTGGGTGGTTTTATTTTATTACCAAGCCTGTTTTTTATATACTGTCTTTTTTTAAAACTTGTTTTGGAAGTTTTGCAGCGGCGATTTTGTTACTAACTGTGTGCGTTAGAGGGCTTTTTTTTCCTTTAGCGGTGAAGAGTGCTCGATCTATGGCGGCTATGCAGAGACTTCAGCCTAAATTGGTTTTGTTAAAAGAAAAGTTTAAAGATGATAAAATGGCTCTAAATCAAGGGATTATGGAGTTATACCGAGCTCAAAAGATTAATCCTTTTTCTAGTATTTGGCCAATGTTATTACAGTGCCCTTTGTTTTTTGCTTTGTATAAAGTACTTTTCGTTTCCATAGAAATGCGTCATGCACCTTTTTGGGGGTGGATTCAAGATTTATCTTCCCCAGATCCCACTTCGGTGCTTACGTTGTTTGGAATGATTCCTATTGAATTGCCTGCATCATTTGCTGTTGGGGTATGGCCTTTATTGATGGGGGTGACGATGATTATTCAGCAGCGCGCTTCTTCCGCTCAGAACATCAGCTTAGATAGGTCTCAGCAATGGGTTTTAAGCTATGGGCTTCCGGCGCTTTTCGTTTATATGATGGCGCAATTTCCTGTAGGAATGATTATTTATTGGACTTGGAACAATATTTTGACAATAGCACAACAATACTCAATTAGATATTTCAACTTAGTGGGGAATCATGTATAGAAAATGTGGAAGATATAGCCTGTATCGTTTAGGAAGACGTAAAAATGATCTTGGGGACCAGACGCATATTAAGGCAGAGGAAATACCCTGGGAATGTGGGGGGGCTAAGTGTGTTTCAGAATTAATGTTTGTTTTTCATGAATTTCAAGAAGAAAAATGTTAAGATCTAATCCCGTTTTAGAATGTCAGTTTTTGCGAAGCGTTTTGTTCTCTAAAGATTGGCCTGAGATTTCTGGAAAAGAGTTCGTGTTTTGGGGAAAGTCCAATGTAGGAAAATCCTCTTTACTTAATGCCCTGATGCAAAAGAAAGGTTTTGCTAAAGTTTCAAAAACTCCAGGGCGTACGCAAAGCATAAACTTTTATCAAGCTCAAAAAGGGATAAGGTACGTAGATTTACCAGGTTACGGTTATGCTTGCGTCCCAAAAAATCTCCAAAATATTTGGCACCAACATGTAGTAGACTATTTGTTAACAAGAAGTAATTTGTGTGTGGTTTTTTTACTAATAGATAGTAGGCGTGACGTTCATTTTCAAGACCTTCAAGTCATAGACTTTTTGCAACGATCTTTTGTTCCTGTTAAATGTATTTATACGAAAATTGATCGGATTATTTCTGCTCAGCGAAAAATTTTGTCTTTAAAAGAATCCAAAACAGATTGTTTTGAGGTGAGTGCCACCACTAGAGAGGGCGTGCTTGAGTTGCGTTCTTATATTTTAAACCATTCCTTTCAAAAAACATCTTTATGAGCGCATCAATGAATATAATTTTTGAAATTTTTAATAAATATTTTAAAATAAAGAAGTGCGTTTTTTGGAATTTTTCCTTTAGAAAATACAACCTAATAAGGTGAAGTTATGTATGGTATAAACGGTATATTAAAATTTTTTAAGCAGTAAATTAAAAAAATTTTGAAAGGAGCAAGTATGAAAACGCCGAACGTTTTAAAGGATAACACTGAAAGATCTTTTTTCGGTGTACCTCTGGCATTATGGATTTTAAGTTTAGGAATGTTTTTTTTGAACTGTTCTTCTGTGGTGGTATTTACCTGCTTGCCATTTTTGTCTTTTAAAAAAAGTTCTATCGGACGTCTTGAGGGGATTGTTGAGGGGTTGTCTTTGATATGTCGTGCTGCAGCGGGGCTATTAAGCGATGTGATCAAAAGAAGAAAACGATTTTTATTGATAGGGTACGGTATTTGTGCTATTGCGCGGTTATTATTGGCAGCAGCATCCAGTTTTGAATGGATAATTTTTTCTAGAGTTGTAGAAAAAATTGGAAACGGTGTGCAGGCCAGTCCAAGAGAGGCTCTGATTGCTGATATCGCTCCTGCAAAATCTTTGGGGAAATTTTATGGATTAAATAAAGCGCTTGGGATGACGGGATCTACTTTAGGATCGGGGCTTTTAATTTTTTTATTTTTCTTTTACGGTCACCAGGTTACTTTTCAGCAAATTTTTTTGTATGCGGGGCTCTTGGCTTGTTTAAGCTTTGTGCTTTTGCTGCTGGGCGTAAGAGAACCTGGGGTAAAAGATGTTTCTTTTTCACAAAAAAAAGAGAAAGTAAGTGTTTCTTCTAGAAATATTCGCGACGTCTGGAATTCTATTTTTAACGATCTTGGAAAGCTTTCTTGGAATTTTTGGAAAGTTATCTTGTGTATTTTTTTTTTAAAAATGGGGTATTTTAGTGGTGCTTTTATGATGAATTTTGCGGCGCTACAAAATTCTTCAGATTTTTTAGGAATTCCTTTAAAGCACCCTGGTCAATTGGGAGCCATAATCATGACGTTACAAAACGTTTTGTGCGCAATGTGTTCTTATCCCGTAGGATGGTTATCCGATTACGGTGATCGAAGAAAAGCCGTGTTGGTGTGTGCTTTATTACTGTTAAGCTCTATGGTGAGTTTTGGTTTTTTTGGATACTGGCAGTGGGGAATTTTTTTAGGTGTTCTTTTTTATGGACTGCAATATAGCTTACAAGGGGCATTGATGGCGTTTTTGTCTTCCAGCATGCCTTCTAACTTACAAGGTACTGGATTTGGAGTGTTTTTTTCTGTTTCAGGAACTGCTATTTTAATTTCCAATGCATTTATTATGGGAACGGTTTGGGAATATTATTCTCCTAATACTGCATTTTTTGCCGTATGTATTCCTGTAGTTATCTCTTTATTATTTCTTCCATTTATAAGAGTTTATTCTGCTTGCGGGGAGTGTGATTCGTCTGTAGAAAAAAAATAAAAAAGTAAAATTTTTTGAAATAGAAATTTTCACGTTGATTTTTTTATGAGTTTTTTAGTGCTGGGGGTTTAAAAAATTTGAACTATGCTTACTCAAACTCAATATACTGCACTTAATCCCCATAGGCATATTTGGGTTCATGCTTGTGCTGGGACAGGAAAGACCTTCATACTTATTTATCGAATATTGCGGCTTTTATTGGAAGGGGTTCGCCCTGAACGTATTGTTGCTTTGACATTTACACAGCATGCAGGGAAAGAAATGACTCAGCGGTTGTACAGTTTGTTAGAAGAAATTATGAGATCTTCTTATCGATGTAAAACAGTATTAACGATGTGTTTAGGGGGGCCTGCCCATCCCCATCAAATATCTTATGCTCAAAAATTATGGTCTGAAATTTTAGATACTTCTTTAAATATTCAAACTTTACACAGTTTTTGTCAAAATATTCTTCAAACTTTTTCTTTAGAAGCGGGAATAATTGGAAATTTTAAAATTTTAGATGAAAATCAAGGTGTATCTCTTTGGAATCAGCAGCAAGAGTGGGTTTGTTCTGCAGCGTATCCAGCTTCCGTAGAGCTTCAGTCTGCGTTGGTTCGTCTTGCAACTCGGTATACTTTACACCAAATTACGTCGCATCTTCAATTTTTGTGGAATAGATCAAAAGAGGTCATTTTTCCGACGAAGCATCCAAAACCTTCTGAATTGTCTCCTCCTGCTTTGTTATGTCCAAGAGTGCTGGCTCAACTTACTGAATATTTAGGAGAAGAATATAGCGTGTCCCATTTAAAAGGATTAGAGCTTTCATGGGATCGCCCAGAATATAGAGCATTTTTTTTAACCCAAAAGGGAACGCCTAGAAAAAAATTGCTCTCGGTAAAGGTTCCAGAGCATCTAAAACAGTGGCTTGAATTTGCGCAACATGACTTAAAAACTGCATTATATCAGGAACGGCACATTCATGCGTGGCAAGATACTCAAGACTTTTGTCATCTGTTTTCTGAAATTTATTCTCACTATCATCAATATAAGGTAGAAAATGGTTTTTTAGATTTTTCAGATCTTATTTATAAAACTATCGAATTACTTGAAGACAAACGTCATATGGGATGGGTTTTTAGTCAACTTGATCGAAAAATTCATCATATATTGGTAGATGAGGCTCAAGATACCAGTCCAGCGCAATGGAAAGTTTTAGAGCTTTTAAGTGAGGTGTGGAATGGTCAACACAACAAAACGCTTTTTGTTGTAGGAGATCCCAAACAATCCATTTACGGGTTTCAAGGTGCAGATTTAGAACAGTTTTATGAGGCAAAGAATTTTTTTCAAAGCCATGCTCAATACCACGAAATTCCTTTTGATTTACTAGATCTTACCCATTCTTTTCGTTCTTACAGTTGTATTTTGAACGTTGTTAATGAAGTATTTCAAAAAGATACTTGTATGGATTTTAAGCCTCATACCGCTCTTCCTTATCAGCAAGGGGGGATGGTAGAACTTTTACCTATATTAGATTCTTCTGTAAAAAAATCTTCAAAAATACTCCTTGCAAAGCTTTGGGTTCGACGTATTCGGCAATGGATAGAAAAAAAAGAGATTTTAAGATGTACAGGAAGTGTCATTAAAGAGGACGATATTCTAATCTTAATGTCTAAACGATGCAGTTTATATGAAACTTTTTCTCAAGAACTTATTTCTCAAGGATTTTTTGTTCGCGAAACCTGCACAACGGTTTTGAAAGATACAATTTTAGTGCAGGATATTTTGGCATTAATTTACTGGTTACTAAATTCTTATGATGATTGGAGCTTAGTTCATGTTCTAAAAAGTCCTTTGTTTGGCATCAGTGAAAAAGATTTGCTTTCTATATTTTCTTTTAAATCCTTTGGAATAAAAAATCTTTGGACGTATTTAAGATCTCTTCAAACAGAACCTTGGGCTCTTTATGTGAAAACTTTAGAACACTGGAAAAATTTCTTTTTTGAAAGTACTCCTTTTCAATTTATGCAGTGGTGGATATATACACCGTGGGTTCAAAAGCGGTACGGAGCTTGGCCTGACACGGCACAAATTTTAGATAAAGTGCTGGCACTTTTATTTAGTTTTTGTCAAGAGCAGGGCAAAGGCTGGATGCAATGGATAGAAATGCTTTCTTTAGTTTCCTTGACTTTTAAGCAAAAAACTGAAAAGGGGATAGGGGTATTAACTATACATGGTTCAAAAGGTCTTCAGGCTCCTATAGTTATTATACCGGATCTTTCTATGGAAATACGCAGTAAAGATTATTTTACTTATACAAAGGACGGACCTTGGAAGCTGAATATCTTACAAGAGGATGAAGATCCTTGGAATTTACGTCATATTGAAAAACAATCTCAAGAAGAAAGAAGAATACTGTATGTTGCTATGACCCGAGCTCAAGAGCGATTATATTGCTCAAGCTTAAAAAACTCACAGCCTTATCAGGATGTAAAAAACGCACTGTCAAAGCTAGGGAAACAGATTCCATGGTCTCTAGACTCTGAAATCAATGTTACTGAACCAATACTAAGGTATGAAGAATAATTTTCGCCTTGAGTGCTATGGGGTCAAGGCGTGCGTCTATAGGATTTTTATTAAAACTTTAAAAATATTTATATCTCATAGAATCATTTGGGAGAGGTAATCATCAAAATTATAACGTTTTTTTGGAGAAAACTTGACACAAGCAATATCGAAGAAAGAAAAGTAATGATTAGGAAAAGTTTTTTTAATTGCTTGTTCTAAATGTTTTGCGATTGATTCTGGATTTAATGGAAAAATCATATCGTTTTCTAATAAAGAGTGATTAGCGTCAAGCAATGCAGCATAACCGTTCTTTACATTAACAAATGAAACAGCATGTCCTGATTGTTCATTTGTAGGGGAAAAGCCCACAAGTAGTCCTTTTGGTGTAATGGAAGAGCGAGTAACGTTTTTATCGTCAACGGAAACATTTTTTTTATTAAGACTGGTTTCGTTACTTGGGATGATTTGGGCAGGAGAGGGAGGGATTTCTTTATTGTTTTTTGGCTTTTTAATATAGTTGAAAACAGAATGGAAAAATCTAAAAATTGATCCTTTTGGTGTAATGGAAGGGCGAGTAACGTTTTTATCGTCAACGGAAACATTTTTTTTATTAAGACTGGTTTCGTTACTTTGGATGATTTGGGCAGGAGTGGGAGGGATTTCTTTATTGTTTTTTGGCTTTTTAATATAGTTGAAAACAGAATGGAAAAATCTAAAAATTGATCCTTTTGGTGCAACGGAAGAGCGAGTAACGTTTTTATCGTCAACAGAAACATTTTTTTTATTAAGACTGGTTTCGTTATTTTGGATGATTTGGGCAGGAGTGGGGGAATTGTTTTCTAGATTTTTAAGATAGTTGAAAATAAAAAATGCAACAGGCATTAACGATTGTTCTTTTAATAAAGGTTGGAATAGTTTTATCTCTAAAATTTGAGTGTAATTTTCTTGAGAGAATGAAAACTCACTAGGTGAAAGAAATTTGCATCCTAATTGTTTGTTAACTATTTTTTGAATAAAGGTGGCTACTAAATTGGAATTTTCATTTATTTTTTCATCAGACCATTGATTTGTAAAAAGGTGTAATATTTTTGTTGTTTCTTCGTATCCATATTTTATTGCGTACTTAGCAAACCCAAAACAGTATCCATCATCTGCTAACTGATGTTTTTCTGTGTTTAAAAAAGGAAATAAAATACTAATTGCATCATTTAATGTTTTATTATTAAATAATTGACTATCACTATTACAATTGAAACTATAATCGAGTTTTTTCTTATCTTCTTTTAATGAAATTTCTACGGTTTTTTGATTTTTTAATTGGTAGTTTAATATGTTTTTGTAATTAAACTTTTCTTGTTCATTGAAGTAATCTAAGCTCTTTTGATATTTTTTGTGATTTTCTTCTAAAGTATTTAGCTCTTCTTGATAATTTTTTCGATCCTCTTCTATGTAGTTATTTATTTCATTTATTCTTTTCGTGACAGAATCAATATTTTTTATTAAATCCATTTTTATAGAAGAGTAATTCCGATATGTGTAATTTACATTTTCTTTTTCTGTCAAAATATTTTCTAGAAAATTTATTGTTTCTTTATTCGTTTGTATGAGTTGATTGAAAAATATTGAATAGTCGATTTTTTGGAGAGCGTCTATTAAAGTTTTTCCTTTTGTAAAATTCTTTAGTTTCTCAATAAAAATTTTTAAATAGTCGTTTGAAAATGCTGGGGAGTAAGAAGCAGAAACGACCATAGAAAATAAAAAAACAAATATTTTTTTCATATTAATGTGTTTTAAGTGTTTACTAAAAAATTATATATATTTTTTTGTAAAAATCAAGAACCCGTTGTAACAAAAGTTCAATATTAGTTAAGTATATTAAATTAAAAACAATATTATTAATTAAAAAGAATGGTTTTTCATTTTCCGTTTTTAGTTAACAAAAGATCGGCGAAAAAATTATTTTATTAATCTTTCTTTAAAAAAAGCGCTAGAAAAAAAAATTAAGAAAAAGCTATAGCTTTACAAAAAATGGAAAGTTTGCCAAAATAAAATTTTGCATAGTATTTGAATTTTTTTGTTGAAAGACGAAGCAAGACATTGTGTAATGTATTGGTGTAATACGCTTCAACCTAAGGAAAAAGTTTTGCCCCATGTAGTTGAAAAAATCCTTGCTCAGCGCAAGCGATGCAGTATTTTGAATCAGTCAATACCAGAAATAGAATTGTGGGACGATCGATTGTGGACTTTTAGCTCCAAGTCTTTTTTGGCTCATGGAAATGAGTTGAAGGATGAAAATCCAGAAGATCATCCTGTGTGGATTACCCAGGAATGTGCGAATAGAAATCATTCTCAGTATGGGATTTTTACGAATTGTGTAAACACGGATGTAGTGGATATTGATGCATTTTCTTGCTGGATTTGGATGCTAGAAACAGAAGAAATTCAAGCTTTTGAACATGCTGTGCTTTTTTCAAAATCTAGAAAATGGAAAGAATCTTGGATATGGAAATACCACAATAAACAGTGGGAAAAAGAAGAATGGATTACGTCATCTTCAGAATAAGAGGAATACAAAATGAGGAAGATAAAAAATAAACAAGTACGCACTATCTTTGGAATAAAAATAAAAAAAAAAATTTTTATTGTCTTGAAAATAGTAAGCCTTGGAAGTTTCGGTAACCTTTTAGGCTGTTCTGTTGGCACATGGTGGAAGTCTGAAAAAGAGGTAGAGCGCTTAAAAGAAATTCCTCTTTCTTGCGTGCCCTGGATAAGTAAGGATCAACAACAAGAAGAAGGAAAAAATATTCTTCCGTGTTATTTTACGCTAAAGCAACGTCAAGAATGTGCTCAAAAGCAATTAAATTACCAATTTAATCAGTTGAATTTTTCTTCATCATGCAAGTAGTAAACAAGTCAATAGCTATAGTGGCGGGAGAAGGAGACCTTCCATTTTCGATCAAAGATGCATTAAATAATCAAGGATGGAGTGTTTTTATTTTGGCTTATCACGGAATTACTCCAGAGCATCTAATAAAAGACACTTCTCATGCATGGCTTTATTTAGGACAGGTGCAAAAGGCTGTAGAAATTTTGCAGCATCATTGTATTAAGCATATCGTGTTAGTGGGAAAGTTTTATCGTCCAAAATTAATTAATTTGCGTCTGGATACACTTGGTAGAAAATTGTTGTATCGATTGGGAGTGAATTGGTTTGGAGATAACGCATTATTGACTGCGTTGCTTGAATTTATTCAAGAGCAAGGCTTGGTATTAGTAAAGATTCAGGATATTATTCCAGGTCTTTTAACTCAAAAGGGTAGAATTGGAACACGATCTCCCAATCTTCACGCTTTGGAAGATATAGAAAAGGGGATAAAAATTTTGAAAGATTTGTCTTGCTGGGATGTGGGGCAAGGACTTGCTATTCAGGGCAAAAGAGTTTTAGGAATTGAAGCGGCAGAAGGAACCGACGCGTGTATTACGCGTTGCGGTCTTTTAGCAGAACAGGGGGGGTTAACTCCAAAACCTGTCTATGTTAAAATGGCAAAAGTCGGCCAATCTCGCGCTATAGATTTGCCTGTAATAGGTTTTGATACTGTGGATGCACTGTATAAAGCAGGGTTTCAGGGGATGGGGATAGAGGCGCACAGTGTGCTCGTTTTAGACCTTCCAGCGCTAGAGCGTGCTATTCAAGAAAGAGAGGTGTTTTTGTGGAAATTTTGAAGGGAATAAATAAACAAATGATCGGTGGAAACATTTTTATCTCATTTTTTTACGAATAGCGCTTGTAGAAAAAAGTTTAAAGCCTAAAAATTCTTGATTTTTTTATTAGAGAAAACGTTATGGAATATTTGAAGCAAACAAATTACCTTTTTTTAAAAAAAGGGCCTGCTACTTCTTGGACATGGATAGTGTGGGGAGCATTTTCTGCCCTAGCTTGGGGACCTTTTTATCTGTGGGGGGTATTAGTTTGGACTTGGGGAGCATTGATAACAGGGATTTACCACAGTAAAACATTAAAAGAAGCTCTAATTATTGGGTGGATGTGGGGGTTTGGTTGGCATGCTGCCAGCGTATTTTGGATTGGTGAAAGTTTGTGGGTAGATTCTTTGCGGTTTGCATGGTTTTGGCCTTTTTGTGTAACAGGGATTCCTGCGGTATTTTCTTGTTATTTTGGAATAATGAGCGGAATACTTTGGTGGGGAAAGCGCAGATTTTGGTCGTCTCCTAGAGCTTTTGGCATTATGTGGTGCGTTTTATATAGTTTAATGGAGTACCTAAAGGGAGTTTTGTTTACAGGTTTTCCTTGGAATCTTACTGCATATATTTGGTCGCAAAGCTTGTGGATTGCTCAAAGTGCTAGTTTACTATCTAGTTATGGGTTGGGGCTTATAACGTTAGGAGTGTTAAGTTGGCCTGGAAGATTTTTTTTAAAGTGCTCCACAGAGCGTTCTTGGTGGAAGGGGGTAATTTTTATGGCGCTAGGGCTGGCAGGAGTATCTTCTTGGTCTTTGTTTCGATTGTATAACATTCATATTTATTTTCATTCAAAGAAAGGAATACGTTTGGTGCAGCCAAATATTCCACAAAATGAAAAACAGGATAGTCGAAAGATTTCTATAAATTGGAATACGTTAACAAGACTTTCTGATGAGAAAGGGAATATTCCTATTACTCACGTTATTTGGCCAGAAACGGCGGTTCCTTTTTTTGTTCCTAGTTACGCGCTTGAAAGAGTGATTCCTTTGGCAAAAACACGCAAAGAGCCAACGCATTTGATTGCGGGAGTTTTAATACATGATAAAAAGCAATCTCTTAACAGTATTATTCAGGTTACTTCTCAAGGAGAACGAAAGCTAGTTTACAGTAAGCAACATCTTGTTCCATTTGGAGAGTATCTTCCATTTCGTTCTTACCTATCTATGGTGCTTCCTAAAAAGCTTCTAGATGCTTTAAGTCCTGGAGAGCGCGATGTAGACCAAGAAAAAGAAAATGATGCTTCTGTTGATGTTTTGGACGCTCCAGCGTGTATCATGAAAATTTGTTACGAAATTATTTTTCCTTTTTCTAACAGGGATCAAAGGGCTAAATGGATCTTAAATTTAACAAACGATGGATGGTTTGGGTATAGCCCTGGCCCTTTTCAACATTTGGCCAGTGCTCAATTTCGTGCTATCGAAACAGGTCTTCCAGTTTTGCGCGCTGCAAATACTGGAATTTCTGCCGTGTTTGATGGTATGGGAAGAACGTTGGCGATTCTTCCATTGAAGCGTCAAGGATATATTGATACGCTTTTACCCGCGCCAGTTCCTTCGTATCGTAATTGGCATGGTTATGTTTACGCAGGAATGCTGTTCTTATTGACTTGTTGTGCATTAAGGTATTCTCTGAAAAAAGACGAAAATTAGTGTAAGAATTGACATTTGTCAAAAAAAATGGAAAATTATGCAAAGTGAGTATCCAAGGAAGAATTGTACGACTCTTCATCTTCAAATAGATTCTGTAAAACGGGATCTATGGTATCGTGATGCAAAGATCTCCAAAGGGTATATTCATTAACGTACTGGGTTTCTTTAGAGCGTAAAAAAGAAGATTTCAGTGAAGCGTAAATGTGTTTTTTCATGTCTGGACAGGCCATTTACCCTTTTAGGATTTTATCACGACCACTGTTAATAATAGATAAAAATTTTTAAAAGGTTAAATAATTCTTTTTGTTACAAAATGTTACAATAATATTTTTTGTGATTTTGATATTTTGCGATTAATCTATAGTGGAGTGGTTTACCTATTAAAACGATGTATCAGTACCGAAAAACAATTCAATGCGCTATTCAAGATCAAGGGATCACGATTCATTCAGGTGTTGCTAGCACTTTAAAGTTATTTCCAGCACCCAGCGGAACAGGGATATGTTTTCGTCGTTCCGGTTCTGTTTATCCTTTGCACCCTTGTTATATTGAAATTAAAAATTTTCATACGGTCTTACGATTTTCTAGTACGTTTTGTGTTCAAACGGTGGAGCATGTTTTGGCTGCGTGTTTGGGTTTGGGGGTGACGGATATCATTATAGAGTGTTCCCAAGAAGAGTTGCCATTTTTTGATGGAAGCGCTTTACATTTTTCTTCCATGCTGCATGCGGCGGGATTGAAGGAATTCAAAGAAGAAAGTGAGTACCTTGTTCTACAAGAACCCATTTCCGTTTCAGAGGGAAATAGCTACATTACACTTACGCCAGGACTTCCCTTTATTCATGTAAGTGTTCCTTTGACGAGTATTTATCAAGAAGAGGCAAACTTTTCTTTTCTAAAAGATGATTTTTATCGTAATATTGCGCCAGCGCGTACTTTTTCTCAGCTTTCAAAAATAGAACTTATGCGTCAAAAGGGATTGATTCAAGGGGGAAACTTAGAGTGTGCAGTTGTGTTACAAGAAGATGGAACAACGATCAATCCAGAGGGGTTTCGTCTGCCTCAAGAATGTGCACGGCATAAAATTTTGGATATTTTGGGAGACTTTATGACTCTTGGTGCGCCGTGTATTGCATCTATTGAAAGTTACGCTCCTGGACATAGTCGAAATTTAAAAGCAGTTCAATGTATTGCTAAGAACGCAGACAGCTATCGCCGAATGAAATATTCAGACGTCAAAAAATACATTCAAGCTGTCAGCGAGAAAAAATCATTCAAGTACGCGTCTTAAAAAATCTAAAAAAGAGATACGGTGCAGTTAATGATGGGCTTCTACTTCAGTTAAATTGTCTTTAAAAATAAACTGGCACTGCGAGTTGAAGTTTTTCCATAAACTGGAAAGATCTCCAGAGGAGTGTTCTAGTTCATCTCTAAAATCTTGATATTGCTTTAAACTTTCCTTAAAACAATTGTCGCAAAGCTTACCAAAAACTTCTTCAATTAGTGTAAGATAGTCATGAACTTTTTTTGTGTCGTTTCTAAAATTTTCTACCATCTGACGTACACGGGACAGTTCAAATACATGATATAAATTTAATGCCTGAAGAGGGTCCGTGGACCTTCCTATCCAAAATGTTGGTAAAACATCAATAAGATGATTAGAAAGAATCGTACACAAAAGATCCTGTCGTAGTACGTGCCTTAAGATGTAAGAAAAAAATTTTTCTTGTATTAAGCTTGGAAAATACGCCAAAAGGTAAGAGTCCCAATGAGTCTCTTGAAAATTTACTTTATTAAGATGAGTTTTAAGATTTTTTTTAGCCTCCAAAAAATTTACAGCTAGTTCAGAGCGCGTAAGATGAGGATGTTTTTCTTGCAACCTGTACAGGCTAATATTTTGCCAATAATTTTGATTTAATACATCGCGAGCCATTTCTGGAGTTACTTCTTGTAATATATCATTTCTATTCTCTTCATCTATAGGGATGCTTTGGAATAAAATTTTAAAATTTACTTCGTGATCTGAACACAAAACTCCCGCACAGTTATCTATAGCATCTATATTAACAATTCCTCCTGCTTGAGCAAAGGCTATGCGTCCTTTTTGTGTACATCCTAAGTTAGCGCCTTCTGCAATGATTTTTGCGCCGACCTTGTTTCCTGGAATACGAAGCAAGGTATTTCCCTCGTCACCTATTATTTTTTCTTGATCTCCTATGACATAAGTTCCTATTCCTGCCAGCCACAAAACATCGCACTTAATTTTGAACAGCGCAAGAATTAAATCTTGTGGCGTTATAAAATCGCAAGACAGGGTTAGCATTTTCTTTAAAGCAGGGGATAACGCAACGGGCGCGCTATTTCTTGGAACTATTTTTCCTTCAGGAGACAAAACGCTGACATCATAATCCATCCAAGAAGACTTAGGAAGATGAAATAAACGACACCGTTCTCTATAACTGCGCTCAGGGTCTGGATTTGGATCTAAGAAAATGTGACGATGATCAAAGGCTGCCAGAAGTTTGATGTTTTGTGAATATAAAAGTCCGTTCCCAAACACGTCCCCACTCATATCTCCAACTCCGACAATAGAAATGGGCTCACCTTTTTCCATATCTCTTTTCAGGTGGTTAAGGTGTGTTTCTACAGACACCCAAGTTCCTTTAGAAGTAATCCCCAATTTTTTATGATCGTACCCTGTCTTTCCCCCTGAAGCAAAGGCATCCTTCAACCAAAACCCAGATCTTAGTGCGATTTCGTTTGCAATTCCTGAATAAGATGCCGTACCTTTGTCGGGTGCTGCAACCAAATAAGAATCCACGCCATCTAAAGCGCGAACCTTCTGCGCTGGAACAGGTTTATGTTGATCGTCCAAATTATCCATAACATCTAAAAGTCCTTGGATAAACAAACGGTATCCTTGCTCTGAAGATGTATTTTCTTTTATACGTAATACTGCCTTGGCACCATCAGGAACTACCACAGCATTTTTCAATCGTTGGGTTTGCAATAAATCAAAAGCTTCTTTGCGATAATCTTCCCGATCGGATAAACGGATTCCTCCGCGAGACACCAAAGACGAACGCAAATGCACACCTTCCACATCTGGGTGAAACACAAAAAGCTCTATCATTCCAGGTGTGCGATAAATTTCCGTAACATTGTGCAGATCATGATGAATTTTAATGGTGAAAACCTTAGCTTCTGGGACGTAAAGGTTAGTGCGCACAGTTGCGTCAATTAAAGATTTCAGAACACGCAAAATGTAGGGAGCTTTTTCACTTAAAATAAAAGAATCTGAACAAGAAGATTGGTTAAGATCAAATCTCTGAATAAAATAACTCAGTAAAAAATCTAAATCTTTATGCCCTTCACGGAATCCATCATCAATACATTGAGAGGAAAAAATTTGTTTCATGTAAGCGTGATAGCAAGAAAAAACCCAAGATCGCGGATGCTGCGTCATAGGGAATGATAACGTGTCATAAAAGAGCATAGTCAATATAATGTTACTTCCACACATCTAAAAAATTTCCCTAATTATAAAGGATTTTTTGAGCGCGTCAAGACTGTCTTACGCTGTGCTCGTAAGTTTGTTTGTATTCAAAAATTACTAAATCTAAATTTTAGAACAGGGGATTAGGTTAAATATGGTAATGTGATATAAGCATAAAAGCAGGTTAAATGATTTGAATTCATCTCTACCTTATTTTATCTTGGTAAATTTATTCCCGGATCTGTGCGGGATTAGACCACACAGGGGGTGCGATTAGTCACTTGAATCAGAGAGAAATTCTCCTCCCCCATAAGATGGGTGCTGACGTTTGAACACGAGGGAAAAACTGCAGTACAAAGCGATTCAGATTGAGGGCTCGGTTTTCTAATTTTTTATAACTATATCCCCCCATTGAAAATTAATGCATGGTTTTATTCATTAATTTTGGATGTGCTAAGATGAAAAAATCGTGAGCGTTAAAATCTTTTGTTATAATAATTCTACTGCTTCAATTAATTAGAACGTGATGACGGGAGCGTACTATTTTTATTAAGAATTTTTTGGTATAATTCTGTTCAGTGTTCAATAACTTATAAAGTCCTATTTTCATGGATCCGTTAGCTCAATTTCAGGTAAAAACTTTATTTCCGTTAAAATTTTTGGGGATCGATATTTCCATTACCAACTCTTCTGCATACATGATTTTGATTACTTTTTTGGTTTTGCTGTTTTTTAAGTGGGGGCTGCGTCACTTGTCTCTTGTTCCTTCTCGCTGGCAAAGTGCTGCAGAGCTTCCCGTATATTTATTAGAAAAGATGGTACAAGAAGTGAACGGCGTTCAGGGGGTGCCGTTTGTTCCTATGATTTGCTCTGCGTTCTTTTTTGTATTTCTTGGAAACGTTTTGGGGTTGTTTCCCTACGCATTTACAATAACCGGACAGTTAATCGTAAATTTAACGCTTGCGTTGATATTATTTGTTTTTGCAACAGCGGTGGGATTGTATCGACAAGGCGTGGGGTACATGCGTATATTTTTCCCTAAAGATGTTCCCTGGGTTATCGCGCCGGTCTTGGTACCTATCGAAGTTATTTCTTATATTTCTCGTCCCGTAAGCTTATCTGTTCGATTATTCGTAAATATGTTAGCTGGTCATAGCATGATGAAGATTATTGGAACTTTTGTTATTATGATGGGGCCTTTGGGAATCGTTCCGATGGTTCTTAATGTAATATTTACCGGCTTTGAATTGTTTATTGCATTTTTGCAAGCTTACGTTTTTTCGATTTTAAGTTGTATTTATCTTAATGATGCGTTACAGGGGCATTAATTTTTTTAGGAATGACGGGATTGAAAATACAAGATTAATTGCCAATGAATCTAGGAAAAATTTAGTAGCATAGAATTTAAATTAAGAAAATTTTAAGAAATACAACATAGATAATATTCACAATTAAGGAATTTTATTTGGCGATTATCGGGAAGATCCATACTAAGATAGCGTTGTGGGGACAAAACAGTCTTCATTACATTGCTATCTAAGTGCTTTTTTCATTGCATATACGATTTTACAATAAAATGCGTGAATAAAAAGAGAAAAAAATCAATATTTCTGGTTATTAATTGTGACATTTTTTATTCAAAGTGAGATTTTTTTTGTAAATTTCTTTTTCTATTAGAGTTTGCTTTTTTTATTAACTGAGAGGGCTTTGAAAGCAAACTTTCCTTTTTAGTTTTTTTTGCTGTAAGTTCAGTGTGTTGAAGATTTTTTGAGATTTTTTCTGATTGGTTTTTTGATTGGATTTTATTGGTGTGGAAAGCGGTATTGGGGTGGCTTTTATCCAAAATATTGTGTGGGGGCGCTGAAAAATTTGATTCGAAGCTGAACGGCTGTTTTGATGAAGGGATAGGGGTAAAAGATGGGGAAAATTCAAAATTTGAAATATTTTGTGCTTCGTTATTTGGGTGAACCGAGACGTTATCAGTGGCTGGTGCAAACGAGATGTTGATGTTTGAGGTGTCAAAAGGGTTGTCTAGCACGCTAGAAACGACAGGGGGGTAAGGCAGGGTGCCTAGGAGTAAAACGTCCAGGGGGGTTCCGGTAATAGTGACTTCGCTGGAGCTTTTTGGGAGGTTTTCTGAACAAAACAAACTATCTAAACTTTGGTCTGAGCCCTGAGCTGTATTTTGAGTGCCGAAATTAAAGAAAATGCAGAAAACAAGGATTGAAATATGTTTTGATTGTGTGAGCATGATCAATTGGGAAATTGTTATTTTACTTGACGAAATTAAGTGCAAAAATTATAAAAGTCAATAACTAAATATTTTACGTATAGTGCAAAAAAAATTTATATTGTGTGAATAGAATTCGAAACAAATAAGCGCAAACGGGTTTGATTTTCGTTTTTAGAATCTGTATTCATGAATAAAAAGGTGTAATATACAAGGCTTGAAGGTGTAGAAGATGAATTATTCAAGCGATTTAAAAGAGAGGGTGGAATGTGATAAAGCATCATTTTGATAGCGGGAATTACAGAAATAGAAGAAAATACAACAAAAAGAGGGGGTAAAGCAGTATGTTATATAATCAAGAGCGGTTGTCAATGGACGGTACATTCGTTTTATAGACGATATAGAATTAAGGGTGTATGGGAAAAAGTGATGCATGAACTTTGTTAAGACAAGCCGAATTAAGTATGAAAGAAGTAAAAATCCCAGCTATAGCATCATTCACAAAGTGTTAACCCCACAGGAGCCTCAGAAAAAATAGGTATAGATGGGGGAAAAAGATACGCAAACGGCATAGTATTGTTGATAGGCAAGGCAATCTGATCCATATCACGGTTCATAAGGCCAATGACACAGGTGCTGGGTGCAGAGTTTTTTAGGAAGCGGTACAAAAATTATCCTACATTGAGTGTGTGCAGATGCTGGATATGGAAAACCCATGGAGGAATTTGTGAGAACTCTATTGAATAAAATTATAGAAATCTCAGAGCGTATATCTCAAAGATAAGCTATACTTGCCAAAGCGTTGGATTGTCGAAAGAACGTTTGCATGGCTAAATCCTTTTCGAAGGGTATCTAAAGATTATGAAATTGCCATAGCGACTGCTGAAAAGATGATTATGATAGCCCATTCCATGATCCTATTAAGAAGGGTAGCTAAATCATGAATACAGGTTATAATATAAATTATTAAACGACTAATCTGTACTCAAGGCTCTGTGGAGTGCGAAAATATTTCGTCATAAATTTACCCCTTACCAATTTTTTCGTATCTGGTTGTTTTGAGGCTTTTAACCAAAGATAGCGTGATTAATTTTCAATGTTTTATTAACATGAAGTGCCGCAAAAATAAGCAGTGTTCCCTCTAGCATTTCAAGTGATCGCGTGTTTGCAAGGGGAGGGTAAAATCTTGCAAACCAATGGCGATGTGGAGCGTTGTTTTGTTTAATAGAAAACGTTTTATCTTTTCCCTGAAAGAGGCGAGGGCTTGGAATAATTTTATTAAAACCTGCCCAATGATCTGCGCAATAAAATAAAATTTTCCATTTTTTTAATCGTTCAAAAAGTCGTTTGAATGTTTGACGCGAACGATCACCAATTCATAATTGATAATCCGTTTTCCAGCACGATCCTAGGATTTAGAAATTCAAGCTTTAAAAATCCAAATTTTTTGCTTCTTTTTTTTAAATAATGCCAAAATTCATCGACTTCCTTGACGATACCGTTGTCTTCTGGGGGGGGGGGCTCAACCATAAGTGTTGAAAGTGTCAAAATAAATGTTTAACAGCATTGAAATCCCCTCCTGAAATAATAATTAATGTTTTAATAAAAGATTTCTCTAGATCTCATGTAAATTGAAATAATGGAATTTTGAAGCCATGCAGTTTCTTTCTAGCCTTGTATATTAAAAATAATAAAGCTGTAATCAGAATCATATAAATATACACTTTCATA
>NZ_ARPM03000047.1 GCF_000388175.3 Holospora undulata HU1
AAGTCACACAAATAAGTCACACAAATAAGTGATCCAATCTTTGCCCACAAATTCGCGATCAGCTGAAAAGGAGAGAATTTTATCGACCCCAAAGATTTCCTAAAATTGGTTTAATAAACTGATGTGTGCTTAGGTGTGCGAATTTTTCTGGTGATCAAGCATGCTCCAAAACAAAGGAAATGTAATCTTTCCAACTCTAACAGCTAGTACGAGACAATTGATATTCTGCGTTTCAAACTTCCAATTAGCGCCATCGAGCATTAAATGCATTTTAGGAACTGGCTCCCAAATGCTTGATATCAAGGCTTTTGAGAAGAGCCCAGAATCAATTCCTTGTCCTTTTAAAAAAACGCCTGACGCGTTCAAGCTGGGATTTTATTGAAGGTGGAGCGTTCATCTTGTGGATCAGCGCAGGATGCTGAACCTTTCGCTGATCGATAAGTACGAAGGTTCATTTGCATTAAACATTGTTGTTTATTTTTAATAAAATAGCCTCTCTTTCGGATCTTTTAAAGACCCTTCAAAAAAGTGAGGGGGAGTATGCCATTAGATATATAATCTAAGCTTAGATTTTACTCTTTGCCTAGGTTTCCAAAGAGGTCTAGTGAAGAAACGTTTAAAATTTAATTTTTCTAGAATAGTAATTGTTTTTTTTATAAATTTTTTTAGGATTTAGTCTTTTCATTGAGAAATATTCATTTTTTGTGTTTATAGTAGTAACTTGTTGAGGATATTGATTTTTATACGGTTTTTTTCTATACTTTTCTTTGAATGAAGCGATAGTTGTAGAGGGAAATTTTTAATGAATTTTGAGCATTATACCGAAAAAGCCCAGGGGTTTCTTCAAGAAGCGCAATCTATAGCGATCCAAAATAGTCATCCTCAAATTTTAGCAGAACATTTAGCTTTTGCCTTAATTCAAGACGCTCAAGGTGTGGGGGCGTCTTTGCTTCAGTCCGCTTCTATCAATGCAAATCAAGTAAAATCGGTGTTAGAGCGTTTATTAAAAAAGATGCCTTCAGCAAAGGGGGGACAATGTAGTGCAGGGTCTTCTTTATTACAGGCGTTGAAAGAAGCTCAGGAATTTTCCCAAAAAATAGGAGATACTTTTGTCACGGTTCAGGCTTTATTGTATGGTGTGCTTAAGGTGTTAGATTTAGATCTTTCTCCCAAAATTGATATGAAAGCTTTGGAAAAAAGTATCCAAGAACTTCGAAAAGGACGTAATGCACATAGCGCTTCTTCTGATGCACATTATGATGCGTTAGAAAAATACACAAAGGATGTAACCGCACTTGCCCAGCAGGGAAAATTGGATCCCGTGATTGGAAGAGAAGAAGAAATTCGAAGAACTATCCAAGTTTTGTCTCGGCGCAGCAAAAACAATCCTGTGCTTATTGGAGAGCCAGGAGTAGGAAAGACTGCTGTGGTGGAAGGATTGGCTCAACGTATTGCTTCTTGTGATGTTCCAGATACTTTAAGAAATATGAGGATTATGGCATTAGACTTAGGGGCTATGTTGGCAGGAAGTAAATTTCGTGGAGAATTTGAAGAACGATTAAAAGCTGTTTTGGACGAAATTGAGCACAGTAAGGGAGATATCGTTCTATTTATCGATGAACTTCACACGTTGGTGGGGGCGGGAAAAACTGATGGAGCAATGGACGCTTCTAACATGTTGAAGCCTCCATTAGCTCGAGGAGACCTGCATTGTATTGGTGCAACTACTCTAAAAGAATATCGCCAATATATTGAAAAAGATGGAGCTTTAGCGCGACGATTTCAACCGGTTTTCGTAGAAGAACCTTCTGTGGCAGAAACGGTTTCTATTTTAAGAGGGCTTAGAGAGCGCTATGAGTTGCATCATGGAGGCGTGCGCATTACTGATAGTGCACTTGTCAGTGCTGCAACTTTATCAGATCGTTACATCAACGATCGATTTTTGCCAGATAAAGCTATCGATTTAATTGATGAAGCGGCAAGTCGTTTGCGTATGGAGGTGCATTCTAAACCGGAAGCTTTAGATGAAATTGATCGTCGGATTGTTCAGTTGCGCATCGAAAAAGAAGCCTTAAAGAAGGAAAACGATCTTGCAGCAAAGACGCGTTTACAAGGATGTATAAAAGAACTAGAGAATTTAGAAGAACAAAGCCGTATTCTTAGCACACAATGGGAACAAGATCGTACTGCTTTGCATAGTGTGAAAACTCTGAAAACCGATCTGGAAAAAGCTCGTAATGATCTTATTCAGGCACAAAAAGAAAGCCAATGGGAAAAAGCGAGTAAACTAATGTATAGTACTATTCCAGATTTAGAATCTCGGATTAGGGATGAACGAGAAAAAAGCTCTCATGCTCTATTAAAAGAAGAAGTGACTGAAGGAGATATCGCAGCAGTAGTTTCAAGATGGACAGGGGTGGCTATTGACAAAATCTTAACGCAAGAACGTCAAAAATTACTGCAAATGGAAAATTTGTTACGTCAGCGAGTTGTGGGACAAAGCGAAGCTATTTGTGCGGTCAGTCGGGCAATTTGTCGTGCACGAGTGGGATTAGCCGATACCAAACGTCCTATAGGATCTTTTTTATTTTTGGGACCCACTGGAGTGGGAAAAACAGAGCTTGCAAAAGCACTAGCAGAATTTTTATTTGATGATGAAACGGCCATGCTGCGCATTGATATGTCTGAGTATATGGAAAAACATTCAGTATCAAGATTAATTGGGGCTCCTCCAGGGTATGTAGGCTATGAAGAAGGGGGAGTACTTACTGAAAGTGTACGTCGACGTCCCTATCAGCTTATTTTATTAGATGAGGTAGAAAAAGCTCATGGAGACGTTTTTAATCTTTTCCTTCAAATTTTAGACGACGGCCGGTTGACAGACAGTCAAGGACGCGTGGTTGGGTTTAGCAATACGCTTTTGATCTTGACTTCAAATTTAGGAAGTCAGTACATGATGCAGGAAAAAAGTTCTGATCTTTCTTCTAAGACGCGCTCTCAGGTAATGGAAGTGGTACGCCACACGTTTAGACCAGAATTTTTAAATCGTTTAGATGATATTTTGTTTTTTCATAAACTTACAGAACAGCATATGCATCAGGTAGTACGTATTCAGTTAGACAATGTTCATCGGTTATTAAGCAATAAGCACATAAGGCTGCATCTGGATGACAGTGCTATCGAATTTTTAGCCAATGAAGGGTTTGAACCAGAATACGGGGCGCGTCCTTTAAAACGAATTATTCAGCGTAGAGTTTTAGATCCTCTTTCCACTTTAATTTTAGAGGACAAACTGCACGAAGGAGAAGAGATTTTTGGAAAACTTTCAGAAAACGGAAATGGTGTTACGTTTCAGATTCGTCAATAAAAATTTTTTTTCATAATACTTTAAGAAAACTACAAAAATTTAGGAGGAATTTTTTTATACAATGTTTTGATAAAAAAACTAAAAAAGACGAAAACTAAATTAGGAGTGTTAGCCCTCATCCTCAACTAAGTTGATTTTTTATGTTTTTTGATAATTAAATAATAGAAAATTCAAAAAAAATTGTATTCAATGAGACGTTATGCGTTGAGGGAGGGGGATCGGATCAAGGATCTTTTACTTGGAAACCCAGGGGATGTGAGCGTTACAACAAAAGCCTCCCCCGGTTTGTGGAGGCTATTTTATACCGTTACTGTGCAGGAATTCCGTGGAGAGGTTTGCGATTTTAAAGCTATCCATCCGCTTTACGAGGTAGAGCCAAAAGGGCGTATAGAAAAGAGTCTTTTAGGTGCTGGCAAAAGACGCCAAAACAAGTATGCGATGATCGATTTCACGATTGTGCGCGCCCACTAACACAGCGCTGGAACTAAAAAAAATGAGAACCAGGCCATCTTCATGCAATCTGTGATGCTTAAGGCGGCAATCCTACCAGCAATTCCATCGCTTTTCACTTGACAAAAGGTCAGCCCCATAAAGACCCATAATTTGGAAGGAGCTGATCACATCGTGAAGGCTGGTGCGGTGCTTGCCGATAAAGCGTATGATACCGATGAAAGGGGGCGGCGAAAACTCAAAGAAAAGGGGTGCAAGGCCGTGATCCCTCCTAAAAAGAACCGTTTGGGTTTTTAAATTATGATACATATAGCTAAACCATCATAAAAAGAACATGAAAATAGATCTAGATAAAATTAAGAATTACGTAATAAATTATATAATTAAATTTATGAGATATTCATTAGATTTTTGAAAAAAGTATTAAAAACAAAGTACAGGTTGTCATTTGAAAAAGTAGCCGCTAGATTTTGCATATCTAATCAAGATTTTCCAGATAGGTATAGCTATGAAAGGGCCAAGAGGGCAGAAGTCAGCGCTTTTGGTATCAGATATGCAAAATAGAGTTTAGGAGTGCATATAAAAAAACTTTCAATCATCCGATCCAGAGAAAAGGTCTACGTTTTGCCAAAAAATTGAGCAGAGAGTTTTATAGTGATAAAAGCGGTTTTGCTCATGATACGCCAAGAACGCATGGGTACTTTGATAAAGGCCATAGGCGCTTTAATTGGCAAAGCGATAATTGCAATTGGTTTGATATCTGGCTTACAAATTGGGTTAAATCTTGGGTTAAAGGAAAAGCTAGGCAAAAAATGCTAGAAGATATCATAGTTTGCTTTAGTTGCCTCCATATTCCCCCGATCTCACTCTCTATTGAGAAAAAATGTGCCCAAGCCACAAATATAAGAAGAACAGTACCTTGTTCAATTGATCACTTATTTCAATTCCATTTTTTGTAATCTTTTTATACTGATTTAGCTATATACTAATTCTTCTTGTATTTAATAAATTTTAAAATCTATCTTTATATAGGTTTTATATAAACTATTTTTTTATAACCTGTATTCATGATTTAGCTGTCCTTCTTAATAGGATCATGGAATGGGCTATCATACTCATGTTTTTAGCAGTCGCTAGGGCAATTTCATAATCTTTAGATACCCTTCAAAATAATTTGGCTATCCTATGTTCTTTCGACAATCCAACGCTTTAGCAAGTATAGCCCATCCTTGAGATATACGCTCTGAGATTGCTATAGTTTTATTCAATAGAGTTCTCACAAATTTCTCCATGGGGGTTCTATATCCATCATCTGCACACACTCCCTTTAATGTAGGATAATTTTTGCACCGCTTCCTTAAAAACTCTGCACCCAGCACCTGTGTCATTGGCCTTATGAACCGTGATATGGAGCAGATTGCCTTG
>NZ_ARPM03000046.1 GCF_000388175.3 Holospora undulata HU1
AAATAGTATCAAAGAACAAATAGTATTGCCGGTTTGGTTAATAACACGCCGATAGCACCAACAGGTTTTAGATTTTGCGAGATATTATGATTCCAAACTGGGGTAGAAAAATTTCTGATCAAGAAACTAAAGCACGGTCAAGGTGTTAATGAATAATGCCTCTTTTCATAAATTCAAAAAAAGTAGAGAATGTAATAGAATCTGTAAAGAATCTGTAAAATGCAGTATAATCTTTCTACCTCCTTGCTCTTGTGATTTGAATCCAATAGAGAAATTCTGGGCTAATATGAAGAGGGGGATTGAATGCAATATACTAAATTTCAACGCTCTATTCGACGCTATTTCGTGGTTTTTTAAAATATCTAATTCAACCTGAATTACTATATACACTTGTCTTTACGTCTTATAAAACGAATTGCTTATGCGAGTACACACCACAACCTTATGAACAAAAAAACATTTTTATTTCTGATCTCTTGTCTGTTTCACATAGGGGGTTTTGAGTAGTAATAAAACACTTTTAGAAAGAGGAATCCTAAATTTAGAAACTCTTTCAAATAGGGAATAAAAATTACTTCCCGTTAACTCATTGACTTTTAAAATAACTTTTTTTTGTTTATCTGCAGAAAGATTTAAAAAAATCCTCTGATTTTTTTGAAAGTATCCCCCCCAAAATTCTTGGTAACTCTTCTTTCTTTATATAAGAAAGATACAAAAGTATAGCTTTATAATAAGGCTTTTGTTTTGTCCATAAATCTGAGTTTTTGCTGTCTTCCCAATAAGGATCAAAAAATCCTTCAACAAAAATACGAACAATTTTTGAACAATATTCATTTTTTTTCTCAGCGTCCAAAAATTTTATTTTATATTTATGATTGGATTCGTAATAATACTATTACTTTTCAGGTGATGAAAAAAAGCAATATTTTTTATAGCTTAAATCTGAAAATCTTTAGAAATGAAAGAAGTCATTTCTAATATTTTTACTAAATAAGAAAAACAAAAAAAATCTTATTTTCTTTTTTTAGCTTTTCTAAAGTTTTCATAAAAAAATGTTTATTGAAATAATTAATAATTTTAAGGTTTTTTAATAAATCTACATTTCTATACACCACCCCGGCTAAAAAATCAAGGTGTTTAAGGAAGGCCAATTCAATATTTTCTAAAAAATTTAAAAATTTTTGTCTTCTTTTATTATATGCTCTAAAACTTTATCTTTTTCTTGATTACCATCGAAATATTAGGCTTTATATTCAGGAAAACCCTTTGCAACAATAAGAAAATATGTATCATGCAATTCATTTTTTTCAAGATTTCGCTTACAGATTTTGCACCTTCTTGAAAAAAAAATCTTCGATTTAGTCTTATCAATTGCAATTAAAATAATTCCACTTTTTTATAATTTTTCTTTATTCAAGACACTAAAAACAGAATTATAGCAATATTTATTGTTTTCTAAAAATCCATCAAGAACATTAAAAAAGTCCGGATTACTCAATAAATTAATCTTAATTTTTTTTGAATGATTTTATCTAAGCTAAAAAACGAATTTGCTGCATCTGAGCGTACTATGCATTCCAAAACTCCCAAAAGATCTTTCTTTTTCATATAATCAATCCATGAAGCTATTTTAGCAAACACAGAAGTATTTAAACATACGTTTTTCACGCTTATAAGTACTTTACAGATACTGTAAGCTGATTCTGAAAAATTTTCATTGGTTTTGAATTGATTAATGAACTCCGCTATTTCACCTAATATAGTATTATTCTCAATAAAAGACGTCCTCTTCAAGCTCTTTATAATTTTTTCAAAAAATTTAAAATTTTTTACAGAAAGCTTTTTGACCATATCAAACATTTGATAAGGAAATTCTTCAAAAAGACCAATCGCATGAATCGGTAGAAAATATTCTAAAAAATCTACTACTTTTTTAGAATTTTCTGCATGTTCTGTCATTTTTTCCAGAATAATAAAAAAATCTCTTGGTTTTGTTTTTGAAATAAAAATATCATTTTTTAAAGTATCTATACCATCTTGAACATACTGGTCATTATCCGATTTATCTTGAAGTAATTCTTTTCCCGTAAAATTTTCTTTAATTTCTAAAAAATAAGCCCTTTCCTGTTCTCCTATCACAAGAACCAATAAAATAAAACCTATATTCATTAAAATATAAACAAAAACCATTGTAAATGTTAATAAAAATTCAAATTTTTGTCAATAAAAAACTGATTAGATCTTCTTTAGGAATTTATAAATTAATTTTCATCATAAATAATTAAAACAGAATTAAAATCAAGTGTAATATTTAAATTTAAATGATCAACAATAGTTTTCCTTAAATAATTTTTATATATTTTTAAAAAATACAATCTTCTTTCTGATATACTCGAATCCCTAAAGTACTTAAACACTTAAACCGCAATAGGTTAAATATTTTTTCTACTACCAAAAGCCCCACAGTGAAATTGTTACGTACATTAGCATCACTAAAATTTGTACTAGCCAAAGAAAACACTCTAGTTCTTCTGCTGTGGAACGCACATTAAAGATGCTGAAGTTTTGGTCATCAAATTTTTAAGAATCTATTGGATCACTAATCTTTTAACAAAATTTCCTTATTCCTGAACAAATAAACAAACTTGTGTCACAAATCGAGTCATTTTTACCAAACAAAATCACAGGAAAAATTAAATATTTCAAAAGACCAACCTTATTACTTACGTTATTACCAAAAAATTAAAAAAATTCTATCACATTCCTATTCACAAGATATTGGAACGAAAGATTTAGGATATTCGTGCTTCATCCTTTCGGAAAGAAGTAAATATTTCGCACCCCGTAGCAGTCACCCCAATGCTATGCTCCCATTGAGCAGACCATGTTCCGTCTTGTGTTACGGCACTCCACCCGTCTTTTAATAAGCGAATACCTGATTTTCCTAAATTAATCATGGGTTCTATCGTAAAAAACATTCCCTCTTTCAAAACTACTCCGGTTCCTGGTTTTCCAAAATGCAGCACTTCTGGTATGTCATGAAGGTTTCGACCGATTCCATGTCCACAGAATTCTCTTACAACAGAAAATCCTGAAGATTCCGTTTTTTTTTGAATAATATACCCCAAGTCTCCTAAGGTAACTCCAGGCCTTACTAATTTTATAGCTTCCATAAGTGCTTGATAACAAACATCACTTAATTTTTTTGCACGATCACTGGGAACTCCCACGTAAAACATGCGCGCTGTGTCTGAGTACCAATCCTCAAACTTTAAGGATACATCAATGTTTACAATATCCCCAAAAGCCAAACGTCGAGCTCCAGGAACACCGTGACACACTGTCTCATTAACAGAAATACATACCGCACAAGGAAAACCAACCTCTAATGGTGCTGGAAAAGCTCCATGATCTAAGATATATTTGTGGCATAAGTCGTTCAAAACTCTCGTTGTAACTCCAGAGACTACATAGGGTCCAATCATATCCAATACCTCAGAGGCCAACCGACCTGCTTTGTGCATTCCTTTCCAGGCTTCGGGTTCTTTATAAATTGGAATTTTTTTACTTTTTTTCATGAAATAAAAACAAAAGACTTCTAAAATTCTATGATAACAATACGCAAACTGTCAACTCACCTTGTACAAATCATTTGAGGAATTAATAATTTTGTATCGCATTCACAGAATTTAGTAGTTAATTTAGGTTGAATGAGGTGTAATTTTTTTTTGTTATTTTTTTTGTTAAAATAAAAGAAAAATGACAAAGAGCTACAGCAACGATTTAAGACAAAAAGTAATAGAATATTTAGATGAGGGGAGCATTGAAGCATCGCAACTATTTAATAACCTGTATTCATGAATAAAAAAGAGTGATATAAAAGGCTTGAAGGTGTAGAAGATGAATTATCTAAGCATGACAATAAAAGCAAATACAACAAAAAAGAGGGTGTTAATGCAGTATGTTATATAATCAAGAGCGGTTGTCAATGGCGCATGCGACCCAAAGATTTTTCACCATATTCGACGGTATATTCGTTTTATAGACCATGTAGGATTAAGGAGGTATGGGAAAAAGTGATACATGAACTTGTTAAGATAAGCCGAAGTAAGTATGAAAGGAGTAAGAATCCCAGCTATAGCATCTTATTCACAAAGTGTTAAAACAAGTGTTAACCCCACAGG
>NZ_ARPM03000045.1 GCF_000388175.3 Holospora undulata HU1
ATGCTGGATGATCCTAGGGGGTTTATCGTAGGTAAAAAGATTAAAGATGAGCACCTTGTCATTTGCTCAAGATAAAGACCGGGTAATAAAAGCCTACAAACAAAGATGGGACATTGAACGGCTGTTCAGAACTATGAAAACGCAAGGGGTTAACCTTGAAAATCCCCCTATGAAAGATTTGGGAAGACTTTCCAAACTTGACCATTGTCGCTGTTGCTATTGTATACGCTTCTATAACGGGCCTTACACAAGAATGTGCTTACAAAAAAACAGTCAGAGCACCTTTCTATTCATCTTTGTATTCATACTTCACAAGGGGGCTCAGGTGGATCAAAGATAAACTCTTATTCTTTGATTTCAGCGATCTTTTAAACTACCTGAAAAAAAGTGAGGGGGAGTATGATTATTGATACCACGTGCTAAGATAGGCGAAAGCTACACTGAGCTACACTGAAAATCTGAATTACAAAGGAAGAAAATAAAAAAACTCATTTAAAAAGCGTACTCAAAAAGTGGCGGATTAAAATAGTTCTGGACGACCTAAACGAAGTAATAACCTCCATTCATGATTTAGCTATCCTTCTTAATAGGATCATGGAATGGGCCATCATAATCATGTTTTCAACAGTCGCTATGGCTCATAATCTTTAGATACCCTTCGAAAATGATTTAGCTATCCTATGTTCTTTCGACGATCCAACGCTTTGGAAGTATGGCCCATCCTTGAGATATATGCTCTGAGATTGCTATAGTTTTATTCAATATAATTCTACGCAAATGCCTCCATGGGTTTTCTATATCCAGAATCTGCACACACTTCCTTTAATGTAGGATAACTCCGCACCCAGCACCTGTGCCATTGGCCTTATGAACAGTGATATGGAGCAGATTGCCTTGCCTATCAAGAACACTATGCTGTTTACGTATCTTTTTTTCCCCCATCTATACCTATTTTTTCTGAGGCACCTTTGGTTCTAACACTTGTTTTAACACTTTGTGAATGATGCTATAGCTGGGATTCTTGCTCCCTTCATACTTAATTCGGCTTGTCTTAACAAGTTCATGCATTACTTTTTCCCATACCCCCTTAATCCTATATCGTCTATAAAACAATGTGCCGCCCATTGACAACCGCTCTTGATTATGTAACCTACTGCATTACCCCCCTCTTTTTTGTTGTATTTGCTTCTATTGTCATGCTTGGATAATTCTTCTTCTACACATCCAAGCCTTTTATATCACACTTTTTTATTCATGAATACAGGTTCTTAGTAAAATTCTTTTATTTTTTCTAAAATTTTCTGAGAAACACCTGGGATTCCGTAAATATTTTGCGTATCTATACGATTTTGGATTCACTTAAAACTTTGTGCACCTCTGTTATAATCCTCTCTTTATTGGATCCAACCAGCGTGCCTATTCTAGCCTCGATAATCTCCATCCTCTCCGTTTCTTCACGCAGCACAATAATCTTCTTTCCTAAAATACAAGCCTCTTCTTGGATTCTTCCGGAATCAGAAATTAATATAGATGAGTGTTTGATTAATGTAAGCAATGCATCATAGAGAAGTGGCTTAGTGATGTAAAGATTAGACGTTTGTTGTAGAGTTTCTCTCACAATTATTATGACATTAGGGTTAGGGTGAACTGGCCAAATAAAATCAACTTCCGGATACTGCTTACAAAGCTCTTTAATAGCGGAACATATTTCTTCTAACGGTTTGCCAAAATTTTCTCGGCGATGCACTGTAATAAGAATTTTCTGTTTACCATTTTCAATTATCTGCTTAATAAACTCATTATTAGGTGCGAAGTTTTTTAGTCCCCAGTCCACACTATCGACAATAGTATTACCTACCATGAATACATTATCCACAATACCTTCTTTAGATAGGTTTTCTTTTGCCATTTCTGTCGGCACCATGCGAAGTTTCGCCATTTTCAAAATGAGGACACGGTGTGCTTCTTCTGGGAAAGGGCTTGAAATATCCCCCGTTCTAAGGCCAGCTTCAACATGGACCACGGGGATTTTTTGATAAAAAGCAGCGAGTGCTGCAGTAAAGGCTGTTGTTGTATCTCCTTGTACTACAACGAAATCAGGTCTTTCTTGGGTTAATACATTTGTTACCCCCTTTAACACAGCGCATGATATATAAGATAAATCCTGATTTTTATGCACAATATCTAAGTTATAGTGAGATTTAATGGTAAATAGATCTAAAGCTTCATTTTGAAGCTCTCTATGTTGTGTCGTTGCGCATGTTATATTTAAACACTCAGAATCACTTTCAACAGCTTTAATAAAAGGAGCAAGCTTAATGGCTTCTGGCCTTGTACCAAACACAGTTAAAATTTTTATTTGTTTTTTCATGAAAACTTTCTTTTAGCAAGACCATAAATTTCAGTAAAAAATTGCTTCGGGTTATAGAATAAAACCTCCAACAAATATAGCTGCCTAAAGGGATTATAAATATCTCTAGCACGCAAGTGGGCATAAAAGAGAGCTGCTTCTTGACGCGTTCTTATAAATTTACTGTAATATTTTTTTTGTACGCTAATACCTTTGGCTATAATTTCCCTCTCGTTTTTATAGGAGAGACTATCGCTATGGCGACGATATTCATACAAACATTTCATTATGGGGCGAATTTTTGAATGGCTAGCTATTCTTAACCAGTATTCATAATCCTCACACAAAAACAAAGAATCATCATAAATTCCCACCTTTTCAGCTGTAGAACGTCTGTATAAAAAGCAAGCCCCCACCATATTTCGAAAAATGAGATGATCAGGAGGACCAGCATGAATGATTTCTTTTTTTTTTACCATGTTCATCAATAATACGCGTGGAAGAATACACAAGACTGACCTCATCATTAGCGTCCAAAGCTTTATTAAGCTCTGCCAGCGCATCAGGCAAATAAACTTTGTCACACGACGTCCATGTCCAATAGTAACCATGGGCTTTAGAAAACCCTACGTTGAGTGATTTTGGCAGCTTAAGGTTAGTATCATTACGATAATAAAAAGCTCTAGAATCTATAGAATTGTAATGCCGCGCAATATCTTCTGACAAATCCCGTGAACAATCATTGACAATGATAAGCTCAAAATCTTGAAAGGTTTGATTTAATATGGATTCAATCGCATCTTTGAGGTGTTTTTCACCATTGTACACGGGAAGAACAACACTAATCTTAGGCATTTTTTAATATATACATATCACATCAGAAAAAATATAAGAGATAACGGCCTGAATGTGCAACCGGCTCTCTAAGAACGTATTTTTATATGCTTAAGATTACAAAATCATTTATTTAGGAAAATATATTTTTTGTAGCGAACACAATAAAAATGGTCATAAATTATGGTCATGCAAGAATAGCTTTACAGATCATTGCTTTTTTTTATGGGTATTTGCTTGTTTTTTAAAAAATGCTTAAAAAGGATGTTAAGAGCTTTCGAGATTCCTTACTAATATGAGTAAGCACAACGTCTGAATGTAAGTGAAAATTGGATTGCGTATTCCCTTGGAGTTGCCTATACTCCCCCTGAATCGTCTCCAAGCAGATGCAGCAAAACGATCTGCATTTTCAAAAAATTATCGATGAAAACGGGGTTGCTCACGACATACCAAGAATCCATGGAGATTCGATACAAAGACAGCTACGCTATAGGGAATTCATGGGGAAGCTAAAAACTAATGCAATAAGCACTTGTAGTGTTTTAATCGCAATTGGCTTAATTACGGACTTTTGTTAACACAGCAGTTTTTACTTCTTGGGTAGAGCAGATTTTATTTCTCAATTTACCTGCAAAAGCGTGATTGTTAGGGGGAATTTTTCTTTTCATAAAGGTAAGGACATGAAAAAAATTCTGGAAGATTCTGGTCATACCTTGCTATACTTGTCTACTTATTCACCTGATCTCAACTACATTTAGAAAAAATGAGCCCAAGATAAGCACATAAGTAGAACGACCATAGTAATTTTTAGTATATTGTCCACCTCTTCATATTATCCCAGAATTACTCTATTGGATTCAAATCAGGAGAGCTAGGAGGTAGAAAAATTAT
>NZ_ARPM03000044.1 GCF_000388175.3 Holospora undulata HU1
ACGCCTAACGTTCACCGGATCAAGGACCTTAGACTACAAGCAAAGACACCCAAAAAGCAGCAAAAGAAAGAGGGATTGAGGTGCATTATTTCCAGCCCCAACCTGCCCCCATCAAAGAATGAACATGTGCACAACAATTGATTTTTCGTCTCTGCCAAAGAGTTTTGCAAGAGTATGCTGCAATTTTTCGACCAAACCTGAGACAACATCGCTATGGATCTTGTCGAGCGCGTCAATGACAATTTTCAACGCATTAGTCCAAAACTTTCAGTTTGATTTGGTATAACTGCTTCATTAATCCCAATTGTTGACACAAAATATCTATCTGACCATATTCCATCCCCCCCCAGTAGGCCTTTCTCATATAGCGAAAGTCAGATAAAAAAACCATGTACAACGAAAATAAATTAAGCTAGAATGTCTTTCAAAACTTGAAAAAAAGATGAAATATTTAGTTCAATTGCTTAAAAAAGTGCTAAAGCTGAAATCAGCTGATGAGAGTTTTATCAATTTAAAATATATTTAACATAATTTTTTTACGTGATCTTGGCTGTATACTCAAATTTGTGCTTCAGTAATCGCCCACTAATCGATTTTATAGGGGCTTTATCATGGTTCATCGTTAGTATTTGAACCTCGGGTATGCCTTTTTTTAACTTGCCTCATAATATCCTTAAAATATTCAAAACTGGCCGCGTTAAATATATTTTGTCTATTATTTACTAACGATTACAAGATGATATTCACATTGATCGACACAGTTGCCTTATTTTCGGATCTGCATGACCTGCATTCTTCCACGAAGATATGGAGGGCTCTACATTCACGGGGCAGCCCCCGTGGGTTTATTCGCGCATAAAACGTAATTTTTTATGTATAAAAAGTGTGTTTAATAAGAGCATTTGCTCGCCTATTGTCAAAATAAAATTTCAAAGGTATGAAATTATTTTTTAGGCATGATATTTAGCGCTTTTCGATAAATTTTTACTGTTACGTAAAATAATAGAAACGAAAACACTATGTCGTAAATTAAAAAATATTCAAGACTTTCAAGGCTGGAATATTTTAAGGATTCTATGTGAAAATATTCAAAAAAAGTTGACTTCGAAAAATTAATAAATGAAAACTTTTTTGTTCTTTCGATAGAAAGAGAAAAAAAAGCGATTATTTTTATGAAAAACAGTGTAGGGAAAAAAAACTGAACCATATTTGCGCAACTTAATTTGTGAATAAAAGAAACGATTCCTTTTGGGTAATACCGATGAATCCAAAAAGGAAGAAGAAATAGCCCAGAAACAATAAAAAACGAAAGTAGAAGTAAAAAATTTAATTTTATAGAAACAAAAGAAATTACTGCAATCAAAATAAACGAAAACGTATAAGGAAAAATGAAAAAAGCAGAAATAATTCTATTAACCATTGCATAAAAAAAAGAACTAATCCAGGATTCCTGTAACATATTTTTTGGGATTTTTTCTAATTCTTGAGTAATTCTATCTTTCACAGAAGAAGAAAATTTTGTACCCTTATCTGTTCTAAACAAAGGTCTGTACAGCAAAAAGCTTAGGAACATAAAAATGATCGTACTTGTAAATCCCAAAAATAGAGCAAAAATAATTTCTTCTATTCTTACATTCGACTTTAGACTAAGATAGCCCAGACTTAAGGCTGAAGCAGCCACTAGAGGCGTTGCTATATAAAATAAGGCTTTGTTAAATATTAAGAAAAATTTGTAAAAATATTTTACCAGGCAATGCGTTTTGGAAAATTTGTAATTAGTCCACCAGAGAATCAAAATAACACTTCCGGTTGTTACACATAAGGCAAATGATTCAACTATAAGTGCAACATAAAAATTTTGATTCAAATTTTCGTTTATCATCTGTATTGTTTTTAAAAAAAACAAATAGACAATCGATTCTGCACAGAGACAAAAAAATACTATAAATATTGCGAAAATAATATAAATCAAAAATAGTTTTACAAATGTTTTAAAAAAGCGCCATACTCCTTTAAAGACCCCAGGGCTATACAGGGTAAAATTCAAATCTTCGTAACTTTGTGTAAGCTCTTGACTTAAACTAAGTGCGTTTGGGGGGGATTGACCTTCTATCTGAGACATACAAAACCTCCATAAAATTTTTTTTATAAATACGGTGTTTGTTATAAAAAAATCACTTATTTTAGTGTATTTTTTTTAATATCAGCACAATATTTTTAAATCTCAGTTTAATTAACAATTTATGTTAACATTATTATATTAAATTTTTGAGAAATTTTTGCATAAACATTTAAACATTAATGAACAGTGTTAAAAATGATAAAAGTTAAGATAAAAAAATAAATTAAAAAAAATAATGTCTATGATTTATTCTGTAGTTAAATTTCTTTATTTCTGTTCGATACAAAATATTATAAAAGCATAATTACACAGAATTTTTAATGTATACTCACATACTCCCCCTCACTTTTTTGAAGGGGCTTTTAAAGATCCGAAAGAGAGGCTATTTTATTAAAAATAAACAACAATGTTTAATGCAAATGAACCTTCGTACTTAGTATGATCGATCAGCGAAATGTTCAGCATCCTGCGCTGATCCATAAGATGAACGCTTCACCTTCAATAAAATCCAAGCTTGAACGCGTCAGGCGTTTTTTTAAAAGGACAAGTTAATTGATTCTGGACTCTTCTCAAAAGCCTTGATATCAAGCATTTGGGAGCAAGTTCCTAACATGCATTTAATGCTCGATGGCACCAATTGGAAGTTTGGAACACAGAATATCAATTGCCTCGTACCAGCTGTTAGA
>NZ_ARPM03000043.1 GCF_000388175.3 Holospora undulata HU1
GACCATTGTCGCTGTTGCTATTTTATACGCTTCTATAACGGGCCTTACACAAGAACACAAGGGGACTCAGGTGGATCAAAGATAAACTCTTATTCTTTGATTTCAGCGATCTTTTAAACTACCTGAAAAAAAGTGAGGGCGAGTATGGGCTATCTCATAACTTTAATTATATAATTTTATTACGTAATTATAACTCTATCCAGATCCATTGTCATGTTCTTTTTATAATGTTTTAGCTATACTCATGCTAAATGAAATAGTTTAAAAGTTTAATTTTATGTGTTAATAATTTTTCTTATGCAAAGATTTCTGACAGAAGAAGGTCGTCTTGCGTTAAGAACGCAGCATCAGCAAGAAAACAACCGACGCGTAGAAGATAGGATTAAGGCTGTTTTGTTATCCGACAAAGGGGGGCATCGTCAAAGTGCTAAAGCTCTTCTGATTGAAGATCGTAGAGAAGTATAAGGAGGATCAAAAATTAATGGTGTCAAGCGGTGGCTCTGTAAGCAAGCTCAATATTTCACAAACAGAAGAACTTATCGCGCATTTGGAAAGCCACCACGTATATAAAAGTGAGTGACTTGTTCGCTTAGGCATTACGTAGACAATTTAAGGCAAGACGTTGCGCGCCCATAATTTTTCATTTAAAAAGCCAGCAGCACGCCCCGAAAAGGCAGCCAAGCAGGAAGCCTTTTATTCAACGGTGATGACACACCTCCGGAGGATGAACCTGATGGGAGCCCTTGGATTTGACGGGTGGTGTTTTTAGAAACCTTGAAGACGTTTTTTGATTAGCTGAAAAGACGTTATCCAAAGGCGCCGTTCTACCTGATCTTGGATTAAGAACCCTACAAGAAAAGACACCCAAAAGCAGAAAAAGAAAGAGGGATTGAGTTGCATTATTTCCAGCCCAAACCAGACCCCCATCAAAGAATGAACATATGCGCAATAATCGATTTTTCGTCTCTGCCAAAGAGTTTTTCAAGAATATGCTGCATTTTTTCGACCAAACCTGGGACAACATCGCCATGGATCTTATCGAGCGCGTCAATGACAGCTTTCAACGCATTAGTCCAACACTTTCAGTTTGATTTGGTATATACCGTCCCATTGAGCGCAAACAAGCTTTTCATTTTTTATCAATACTATCAAAAAGTTTCCGAAAGATTACCTTAATTGAGGACGCTCCACAAGACGATCATAATTACTTCTTTTTCCACAAAAAAGAATTGATTGTCTTTTGATATTTTTTTTTGTATAATCTGTTTTCATGCCGGGTTAGCTCAGCAGGTAGAGCGACTGATTTGTAATCAGTAGGTCATTGGTTCAAATCCGATATCCGGCACGCGTAAATTATATTAATGTCGTGAATATTTTTTTATAAGTTAGTATAAATTTTCTTTGTACAGAAAAAATTGGAAGATGGAAGCGGAGAATAAGTAATGAAAGCGTAGTAATTTTTTGCTTAATTAGCTAAAAGCAAAAAAACTATCTTTGAAGCAATTTCGCCCCTGGAGAATTTCTATACGTCAAGAATGTTTTGATATAAAAAGCAAAACAATTATGTCAGACCAAGTCAATTCAGAACATAATACAAAATATCAAAAAAAATTAAGAATGGAAGCTACTGCCTAATATTATATTTTTCTACCTTCAAATGAAGAAGAAATTTAGAAAGTTTTGGTGAATTTATAGCTAAATCAGTATAAAAAGATTACGAAAAATGGAATTGAAACAAGTGGTCAATTGAGCAAGTTGAAGTTCTTCTTATATGTTTTGCTTGGGCCCATTTTTTCTCAATTGGATTTAGATCAGGGGAATAAAAAGGCAAATAAAGCAAACTATGGCATCTTTTGCATAGCTTTTCCTTTATAGAAAGTAGTATTATCCATACACTACCGCTTTCTTTTGGAAGGTTTGGTAGCACCCAA
>NZ_ARPM03000042.1 GCF_000388175.3 Holospora undulata HU1
ACTATGCCGTTTACGTATCTTTTTTCCCCCCATCTATACCTATTTTTTCTGAGGCTCCTGTGGGGTTAACACTTGTTTTAACACTTTGTGAATAAGATGCTATAGCTGGGATTCTTACTCCTTTCATACTTACTTCGGCTTGTCTTAACAAGTTCATGCATCACTTTTTCCCATACCTCCTTAATCCTACATGGTCTATAAAACGAATGTACCGTCCATTGACAATTGCTCTTGATTATATAACATACTGCATTACCCCCCTCTTTTTTGTTGTATTTGCTTCTATTGCCGCTATCAAAATGATGCTTTTTCACTTCCCACTCTTTCTTTTTTAAAGCGCTTGATAATTCTTCTTCTACACCTTCAAGCCTTTTATATCACACTTTTTTATTCATAAATACAGGTTCTAAGTTTTCGCCGCCTTCTTTCATCGGCATCATACGCTTTATCGGCAAGCACCGCATTAACCTTCACGAGGTGATCAACGCATCGGCGTCTTCCAAATTATGGGTCTGACTTTTTGTCAAGTAAAAAGCGATGGGATTTCTGGTGAAATTGCCTTGGGCATCACAGAGTGCTTAGATCTTGGAGCTCAGATGTCTTGGTCCCAATCTTTTTTTAGCGCCAGCGCTGTATTGATGTGCATGCACAATCGTTCGCGTACTTTTTGTCCGGCATCACTGGCTAAGATTTCAAAAACGCTTTTCCACGCGCCGTTTTGACTCTAACGAGTGTGGAGGATTTGAAATTACCAAAACGTTCTGGCAAATCTCTCCATGGAATACCTGTATGATATCAGTACAAAACAGCTTCCATAAACTGCCCTTGGCTTCATCCCCTAGTTTTTGTTTTTCTAGGCAAAAGATTGTTTATCTTATCTCACAGATCCTTCCTCAACGCATAACGTCTCATTTAACACACATTGCTTTTGAGTTTTTATTGAATTCTCAAAAAAAAACAAAAAAATCAACTCAATTGAAGACAGGCTTTATATCTTTTTCTACATCACAAAAATTTTTTCGGCTTTTTTTTGGATTCCTCCTTGAAAATTAGAAAAACTGTCCGTTGTTTGGAAAATTTTCGATCAATTTAAATAACTCAGAAATAATTTCTAATCAGGAGATGAGGTTTTTACAGAAAACTTTTGATTTCTAGTATGGAACTCTTATTAAGTTTAAAAAATCTTCGGAGAAAAATTGTCTGATTTTCCCCGTATTTTAAGTTTAATCCCTTGAAGATTTTACATGGATATTTTTTTTTAATCTTTACAAAATTATTATTTAATTTTTTTATAGTTCATTATTTTTCTATAATTACATTGTCACCTTAAACTATTTATAAGGGGGATAATAAGGGGGATAATATTTGTTTTCAGGTGAAGCGCCGTCGGAACGCAATGCATCTCTTTTATTGTTGACTTCTCCCATTATTTTTCCAAAACCACTCATTCCTTGAGCAACAGTTGCTAGGCCTTTACTTTTTGAATTTCCTGCAACCTCTTTTAACGTATCTGCTGTAATTTGGGTAATAGCAGAAGCGAGAGCTAGTTTTCCATTTTTTCCATTCTCAGAATAAGCACCTTGGGGATAAGTATTATAAGGGTTCTGAGGATAAGCAGAATAAGAATAGGCATTATAGGGATTCTGCTGATAGGGATTCTGCTGATAGGGATTCTGCTGATAGGGATTCTGCTGATAGGGATTCTGCTGATAGGAATTCTGCTGATAGGGATTCTGCTGATAGGGATTCTGCTGATAGGGATTCTGCTGATAAGGATTCTGCTGATGGGAATTCTGCTGATAAGGATTCTTCTGATAGGAGTTCTGCTGATGGGAGTTCTGCTGATTCTGAGAATAAGCTCCAGAGCCATGAAATTGATCACGAAGATTTGACTGAGACGAAGGCTTAGATTGCCCTTTATTATTCACCTGATCATTTTTTTTCGTCTGGTTATATCCCTCTTTATTATTTTCAGAGTTTTTAAAGTTGCGATCATATACATTCTCTGCACTATACTTTTTAAAATCATTTTTTCTTCTCATTTGATTTCTACTTCTTTTATCATATTTATTATTCATTATTGTATTATTATCACTATGTATATTTAAATCTTTTTTTAGATATTCGTTTTGGGAAATACCATCAGTATTACTAGATAAAGAAGGCTGTATATCTTGCTTTTTTTGCTCATAAGGAGGATTAGCGTAAATTGGACTATCCAGTACTCCTGACGAAAGTACAAAAACAATATATTTTTTTATTTTTTTGTTCATTTTACTTTTTGTTTTTATAAACTAAATATAATTGTACAATATTTTTATTAATATTTTATTTTATTGCAATTCATTTATTATTAATAAAAATTCAAATAAAACGATTAGATTTAAAATATTTTATTAGATTTATCGATAATTTTTATAGGTAAGCGCATAAAAATTTCCCGTAATCAAATCCCCCCTTCAAAAATACGAGACTTTTAACAAAAGATAGCATATAAATTTTCAAAGTTTTATTAACGTGAAGTGCTGCAAAAATACGCAGTGTTCCCTCTAGCATTTCAAGAGATCGTGTGTTTGCAAGGGGGGGGCAAAATCTTGCAAACCAATGGCGGTGTGGAGCATTATTTTGTTCAATGGAAAACGTTTTATCTTTTTCCTGAAAGAGGCGGTTGCTTGGAATAATTTTATTAAAACCTGCCCCATACTCCCCCTCACTTTTTTGAAGGGGCTTTAAAAGATCCGAAAGACAGGCTATTTTATTAAAAATAAACAACAATGTTTAATGCAAATGAACCTTCGTGCTTAGTATGATCGATCAGCGAAAGGTTCAGCATCCTGCGCTGATCCACAAGATGAACGCTCCACCTTCAATAAAATCCAAGCTTGAACGCGTCAGGCGTTTTTTTAAAAGGACAAGTAATTGATTCTGGACTCTTCTCAAAAGCCTTAATATCAAGCATTTGGGAGCCAGTTCCTAAAATGCATTTAATGCTCGATGGCACCAATTGGAAGTTTGGAACGCAG
>NZ_ARPM03000041.1 GCF_000388175.3 Holospora undulata HU1
GTGTATATTTATATGATTCTGATTACAGCTTTATTATTTTTAATATACAAGGCTAGAAAGAAACTGCATGGATTCAAAACTCCATTATTTCAATTTACATGAGATCTAAAGAAATCTTTTATTAAAACATTAATTATTATTTCAGGAGGGGATTTCAATGCTGTTAAACATTTATTTTGACACTTTCAACACTTATGGGGTACATCTTGGGTGCAGCAGATTTTATTACCTAATCTACCTACAAAAAGTGTGAGTGTTATGGACAATGCTTCTTTTCACAAAGGTATAGAAATACGGAAAATTATTGAGAGCTCTGGTCATACATTACTGTACTGACCTTCTTATTCACCCGATTTGAATCCTGTTGAGAAAAAGTGGGCTCAAGCTAAGCATATACGACGAACTAAAAATTGTTAGATTGATCAAATCTTCAACACTTATCTGTGACTCTTTTATATGATCTTAGCTATATTATAATCATCGACGTAAACTTAAATCGTTAAAATATCAAACTCCCTTTGATATTATTCTTAAAGAGTTTGAGCAAAATTCGTCAAACTTTAATCATAATCTAAACCATATAGTGTTGGGAATAAACAGACTAATGTCACATAAAAAAGTCATGTACTACGAGAATAAATTACACAAGAATGTTTATCAAAAATTCCGTAAAAAAGTTCTACAGCTGAAATCAGCTGGTGAGAGTTTTATCAATTTACCTGATCTTCCCCTAATTCAAAATTGTTTGTACACAAGTAAAGTAAAGTTTAGGCCTAGATGGCTTATTCAAAACAGGAACACTATTTTCAAAAAAGTAACAGGGCAAATACCATTGTATATCTTGGAAAACAAAACACTTGCACATAAGATTTTCACTGAAAATTAATTAGATACACAGCTTTATAAGACGATATCTCGTGACTGCACTATCCTTACTTGATTCCTTATTCACTATCACGCATTTAAAATTTCTTTTAATTTTTCGGAAAGCTCTAAATTCTTTAACACAACAGTACTAATTTTAAATAAATAAGGAAAATCATCAAGAATACAGACACGCCCATAGTATTCTATAGATTTGTTATTTTCAACATTTTTTCTACCATTCATGATTACCCCTAATACAAGAATGTTACGAGCTCTTAAGGCTTCCAAACTAAGTAATGTATGATTTATGCAGCCCAGATTTGTAAGAGAAACTAGAATAACTGGAATGTTTAGGTGTTTAATAAGATCTACCATAAGATATTGTTCATTAAGGGGGACTAAAACTCCACCTGCTCCTTCTACTAATAAAGTATCTTGTTTTGGCAATACAATTTTATTTATTTCAATGCGATCATTTTCAATTTTTGCTGCTAAATGTGGAGATAGTGGCTCTGGATAACTGTAAATCTCTGGATAAACTTTTGCGCCAGAAAGAATTTGAACTTTTTCACTATCAGTACTGTCTTTTGTGCCGGTTTGAATAGGTTTAAAATAGGAAAACCCAGTGTGTAAAACGATCCAGCTCGAAATAAGAGTTTTTCCAACGTCTGTACCTGTTCCAGAAATAAAAATTTTCATTGATCGGTATTTCTAAAAATTCCAAAAAATACTTTGTAAGTAACCGTCAAAGGATGCTGATGTTCTTGAATCAACTTTCTAAAATTCGTCAAATGGATTGAATCAAGTGATGCGCAGGCTCCAAGCAGCTTTAGATAGCGCACAAATTCCAAAGCACTATCTAATGTTAGCGAAAAATTTTTTGACCAAAACTGAAAAATTTGATTACGTTTTTTTATTCCAAAGCACACATTCACTAAATCACCTTCTTTAGGGTACTTATGAAGATGAATCGTTTGATACTTATTGATAACATCTCTCCATTCGTAAAAATTTCCTTCTAGCAGCGTTGAAAAAGCAAAAAGATTAGAACTTTTAGTATTAAGAAATTCTAGAGCATTTCTTAGATCATCAACCCATTGTAAAGCCAGATTACTTACTACATAATCACAGATACAGGCATTCAAATCTAGCATGTCTCCAGGAAGATAAAAAACGTTAGAATATTTTGAAAATTTTATCTTACACACTTCAAGCATTTTATCAGCGATGTCGTTAAGATAGAAAGACGAAGCGCCAAACTTAGGAAGCAAAAATTCAGGAAGGTAACCAGTTCCTGTGCCCACATCTAAAATTGTTTTAGGATCAAAGTTTTTAAAATTTAGAATTTCATCGACTAAAAATTTAGCAGAACTTTTTTGAATTTTTCCAACACAATCATAAGAAACGCTGGCTTTATTAAAATTTTTTTGTATATTACTAACTCTTATTTCCATGATATCTTTTCACGCTAATCCACTTATACACTCTAAGCACCACCATCTTTTAAGACGCAAACTACACTTGCGTAATATTAAAATTATTCTTCCAGTGTTTTTTAAAATAACATATTACCAATCGTAAAAATAGAGACACATTAAAAATAATTTACCTTGAATATTAAATCAAAGTTTAGCTCAAAAAAAATTCAATCTTAAGTAATAATCTAAATCCTACAATACAGCTACAAAGTAGAGTCACTACAGATGAAGATAAAATTAATAGAAGCGGATCATTTAGCATGCTTAGCGCAAGTACATTTTTTCTGGATAATAAAATCTGAAGAATAAGTAAAAAATATATCGGGAAGCAAAAATTTTTCCTAACTTATAACGAAGTGAGCATGGACAAACTGAGCCGTGTCCTCAATTTAGCTAAATGACTCTTGAAGCCAAGTATATAGTGCCCAGAAAATTTACAAATGTTTTGTCATAGTGCGAAGAAATGGCGCGGTATTGCTTTCAGTTTAGCGAAGCAATTCTCGATCTAATGACGGGATTGAATAAAGATGTGTATCATAATTTGAAGCTCTCAAACGGTTCTTTTTAGGAGAGATCACTGCCTCGCCCTCCTTTTTTTGAGAACCAGTATTCATGATTTAGCCATGCAAATGTTCTTTCGACAATCCAACGCTTTGGAAGTATGGCCCATTCTTGAGATATACGCTCTGAGATTGCTATAGTTTTATTCAATAGAGTTCTCACAAATTCCTCCAGGGGGTTTCTATATCCAGCATCTGCACACTCTTCCTTTAATGTAGGATATTTTTGCAACATTTCCTTAAAAACTCTGCACCCAGCACCTGTGTCATTGGCCTTATGAACCGTGATATGGATCAGATTGCCTTGCGTATCAACACCACTATGCCGTTTACGTATCTTTTTTCCCCCATCTATACCTATTTTTTCTGAGGCTCCTGTGGTTTTAACACTTGTTTTAACACTTTGTGAATAATGATGCTATAGCTGGGATGCTCACTCCTTTCATACTTAATTCGGCCTGTCTTAACAAGTT
>NZ_ARPM03000040.1 GCF_000388175.3 Holospora undulata HU1
GCCGCCCCTTTCATCAGCATCATACGATTTATCGGCAAGCACTCCATCAGCCTTCACGAAGCCATCAACGCATCTGCGCCTTCTGAATCATAGGGCCGATCTTTTGTCAACTGAAAAGCGATGGGATTTCTGGTGAGATTGCCTTGGGCGTCACAGATTGCATGAATCTTCGTACTCAGATGGCCTGGTTCTCGTTTTTTTTAGTTCCAGCGCTGTGTTAGTGGGCGCGCACAATCGTGGAATCGATCATCGCGTACTCGTTTTGGCGTCTTTTGCCAGCACCTCAAAGACTCTTTTCCTTACTTCCTTTTGGCTCTAGCGGGCATGGAAGCTATCGCTAAATCTCTCTGGCAGATCTTTCCACAGAATTCCTGCACGGTAACGGCATAAAACAGCCTCCATAAACAGGAGATTGTCTTTTGCTGTAACGCCCATATCTCCCGATTTTCCGAATAAAAGATCTTTTTTCTATCCATCCCACTGATCCCCTTCAACGCATAACGTTTCATTGAATAAAAATTTCTTTTGGATTTTCTATTAAATTCTCAAAAAACAACTCAATTGAGGACGGGCCCTAATGAAAGGTTAAAAATTTTAAGTTTAATAAAAAAAAGACACCACAAAGTGGCGTCTTTTCAAGCTACAGACCTCTAAAAGCTTCTTTTACTTCTGTTGTTCTGCAATACTTTCGGAATGGCGACGCGAAGCGCTTATTGGAAATTCAAATTGTAGCACTTCTGATTTTGCTATTGCATCGTAAACCCCCACTTCTAAGCCGTATAAACACCGTCCAAGTGGCACTTGGATGCCTAAAGGCATAGACAAAGGAGACCCCTCACCTTGTGTTACCGCATCTTCGTAAAAACAGATAAGATTAAAATAAGGGTTATTTGTATCTTCTAAATCTACTACATTTTTACTAGATTTTTCTTCGACCGCACTCATGAATTCACTTATCGTTTTTTCATACGATTTGAAAAAAATACTCATGTTTGCATCGGTATGTACGTTATTTTTTAAATCCCAAAAATAATTTGCAATTTTTTCAAACGATGCTGCGCGAACCTGTTCGAATACTTCTTTTTCTTGAGAAGTTTTTCCATCATTTGCTGCAAAAACATTAGGATAAAGTGTGTTGAATTCTGGAATAGTATTAAAGTCTATTGCCATTTTATCCAATAATACGTAGAAATTTTGCCCAGATGAATTGTCTTTTTTGTCTTGAAATAAAAGATATTTTTGTGAAGCTTCACCAAATTCTTTTAATATAACTTTTTTAAATGCGTATTCTTCTGAACGATCGTGAACCGTGCTTAAGAGCGCTAAATGGAAGTCATTTCCAAGCTGCGCACCATGCCATCCCCTACCTCTTTGCAAATAATCAATGCCTAATAAAATATTTTGCTTTCTTTGATCATCTAATTTGGAAGAATCTATAGCTGCATGCAGTTTTTCAATTTCTT
>NZ_ARPM03000039.1 GCF_000388175.3 Holospora undulata HU1
CAAGGCAATCTGCTCCATATCACGGTTCATAAGGCCAATGACACAGGTGCTGGGTGCAGAGTTTTTAAGGAAGCGGTGCAAAAATTATCCTACATTAAAGGAAGTGTGTGTAGATGCTGGATATAGAAAACCCCTGGAGGAATTTGTAAGAAACAGTATTGAATAAAACTATAGCAACCTCAGAGCGCATATCTCAAGGATGGGCCATACTTGCCAAAGCGTTGAATTGTCGAAAGAACATTTGCATGGCTAAATCATTTGCGAAGGGTATCTAAAGATTATGAAATTGCCACAGCGACTGCTGAAAACATGAGTATGATAGCCCATTCCATGATCCTATTAAGAAAGATAGCTAAATCATGCATACAGGTTGTCAATTTCAACGCTCTATTCGACGCTATTTCGTGGTTCTTTAAAATATCTAATTCTACCTAAATTAATATATTCGCTGTATAAAATTTTATTTTCATTGACATTCAGGTATTTTGCTGACTCAGTAGGAATATAGCTAAATCAGTATAAAGATTGCGAAAAATGGAATTGAAATAAGAGATCAATTGAACAGGTTAATGTTCTTCTTACATGTTTGGCTTAGGGCCATTTTTTCTCAATAGGATTAAGATCAGGGGAATAATGAGGCAAATAAATCAAACTGTGGCACCTTCTAGCATGTTTTGCATAGCTTTTCTTTTATGGAAAGTGGTATTATCCATAACGCTACTGCTTTCTTTTGGAAGGTTTGGTAGCACCCAAGCTGTAACCCCCTTTGCAAGCCAGATATAAACCCAATTACAATTATAGCTTTGCCAATTCAAGCTGTTTTAGCTATAATAAAAATTATCTTGTTTTTTTTAAAAAACAATTTATACTTTAATAGTAGAAACTAACGTTTTATTTTTTTTTATGAAATTTTTATTATTATTAACTTGTTTCATCTGTTTCCAAGCTTTTTCTAATAAAGAAAAAAGTAAAGAGTATTTAGAAAATATTGTTAGTAAAGAAAAGAAATTTATAAACTATAAAAAATTTTTTTTATGCTTAAGTGATTTACGTAAAAACGAAGAAGGTAGAATTGTTTCTATTTCATCGCTCAAAAATAACGAAATAGAGCTAATTAAAGGCGTTCTAGAAAGAATTCGTTTGGATGATGAGGTAAAAGAGACGCTCAATTTTTTAGATACTGATTCAAACTCTTTAAAAAAGAGAGATCCAGAAATGTTAAAAATTTTCTTTGAAACGTTTGATCTTTTAGATAAAAATTCAAAAGAACACTGGGTGTATAAGCTCAGTGAAAGAGGATCTTTGTTTTTTCAATATTTAAAATTTAAGGGGAAGTTAGAAGAAATAGAAAGTAGCTCAAACCTTATCTGGAGTGCGCTTCATGATGTATCATTAGGAAACATACGCATTCTAGATGTTTTTGATGGGATTGAAAAAGAAGAATTAAGTTCTATAATGAAGATAATCAAAGATAGAGACAATGGAGGAAAAGAGTGGTATTTTCATTTTTCTTCTGAAAATGTAAAAGACAATTTGCTTTCATTGATGTTTACTGAGGCGCCTGAAATGTTTTTGTTTTATTTAAAATCCACAGATTCAAAATTTGAGGATTTTTCTGAAGGGTTTAACAAGGCGCTAAAAGAAAGGCTGAAATTTCATTTTCACTTTTTAAAAGATCTTCCCGAGGAATTGAAAGAATTTCATCAAAAAATTGTTGGTCCGTTACAAATGGATTAAAGAGACTGATTGCTGTTAAGCTTCCTAATTTTGTACGCACTTGGGCTTGAGGTGTTTTTTCAAGGAAAGTTAAAATTAGAAAAATAAGTAAAAATTTAGCTGATTATCTTAATAATTTTTTTTATTTTTTAATTTTTTGTTAAGTGTTTTCCAAGTATTAAAGTTCGCTCTCAATTAAGTTGATTTTTTCTGTTTTTCTTTTTTGAGAGTGCGTCGTTTAATGATCAGTAGTATAAAGGATCTTTTTCTTCAAAACCAATGGGATGCAACCAAAGATAATTTCCTGTTTGTGGAGGATGTTTTGCATCATTATCGCAAAGGTATTCTGTGGAGGGATTTAGCAGACCTCTTGCATAACTATCATCATATAGTAGTTTAGGTTGATATGTTAAAAAACCACGAAACAGCGTCGAATAGAGCATTCAATCCCCCTTTTCATATTAGCCTAGAATTTCTCTATTGGATTCAAATCAGGAGAGTAAGGAGGTAGAAAGATTATACTGCATTTTACAGATTCTTTACAGATTCTATTACATTCTCTACTTTTTTTGAATTTATGAAAAGAGGCATTATTCATTAACACCTTGACCGTGCTTTAGTTTCTTGATCAGAAATTTTTCTACCCCAGTTTGGAATCATAATATCTCGCAAAATCTAAAACCTGTTGGTGCTATCGGCGTGTTATTAACCAAACCGGCAATACTATTTGTTCTTTGATACTATTT
>NZ_ARPM03000038.1 GCF_000388175.3 Holospora undulata HU1
TTTATTAAAACATTAATTATTATTTCAGGAGGGGATTTCAATGCTGTTAAACATTTATTTTGACACTTTCAACACTTATGGGCTATAGGGGCGGTATCGTAGGTAAAAAGATTAAAAATGCGTACCTTGTCATTTGCTCAAGATAAAGACCGGGTACTAAACAAACAAAGATGGGACATTGAACGGCTGTTCAGAACTATGAAAACGCAAGGGGTTAACCTTGAAAATCCCCCTATGAAAGATTTGGGAAGACTTTCCAAACTTATGACCATTGTCTCTGTTGCTATTTTATACGCTTCTATAACGGGCCTTACACAAGAATGTGCTTACAAAAAAACAATCAGAGCGCCTTTGTTATTCATACTTCACAAGGGGACTCAGGTAGATCAAAGATAAACTCTTATTCTTTGATTTCAGCGATCTTTTAAACTACCTGAAAAAAAGTGAGGGGGAGTATGCGCAACTATAATATTAACCTGTATCTAAAAATTTTATTATTTGGTGCTTTGAGTCATTGCAGTAACTCTTTGTCATTTTTTATCTTTAATGAATAATTTTTTTTATGGAATTTAGAAATTAATGCTAGGTAATAATTATAACAATAGTAGGCAAAATAAGACTTTAGATGAAATATTTGACTGCAAATTCGCTGAAATTGTTTTGATCCTAAAATTTTAAGACTTTTTTTTCTTCTCCCTTGTAAATCAATAGAAGACGTCCCACCCTTTTCTTTAATAAGTCCTGGAAAAATTCCGGTAAATCGAATAGAATCATCAAATTCCCAAATGCGTTGAATATAATGATCTACAGGAAGCACGTACTTTTCTGCCTTAGAAAGCAAAGATTTCGCAGCTCTCCTATTAATCAAAAGTCCAACAGTCCCAGAGGTTTCTTCTAAAAACTGAACAAGCATACAAGAAAAAGAAAACTCACTAACAGAAAGAAACGATCCAGAAAAAGCAGGAGGAGAAAATAAAGAACAAATATCCCAAAGATTCTGAAATCTTATAAGCTCTTGTATTATTTGCTTCAACTTAGAAGGATCAAATTCGGCATCGTCTTCTAGGATTAAAGCAAATTTTGCGTTGGAGTTTAAAAAAGAAATCCAGGCTTTAACATGGCTCAAAAAACACCCCAACTCTCCAAATCCGGGAGTCGCACCATTAAATGCTAATTCATAAGACTTTTTATCTACAAAATTTTCTATAAAAGAGTTAGAAAGAGAACTCCCCCAAACACCAGAAATCCTTTGATACGTAAAACCTAATTGTTGAACTAAGGGTTGGATAGAGCGATAACGATCAATGTCTTTATTTAAATTAATAACAAAAACACAAACTTCAGAATGCTCTTTCTTAAAAGACCGATCAAGAGTAGGTAATCCAATTCTTGACAAATAAGAAGGAAGCTTTACAGAAGCTGGGAGTATAAAAAACCCCTTAACACTAAGAACCCACCCTCCCCCAAAGAGAACTAAAAAAGAAAAAACTTTAACCGAACTCTTAATCCAAGAAAAAGCCTTTTTTTCAGTCATGAGTTTCGGAAGAATCTAAAAAAGCAGAGCTTGAAAAACTAGGAGCAGTAAAAGGTGTGACCGGCATTATGGAAGAAATTGCGTGCTGGTATAAAATCTGAACTATTCCGTCTTTTCTAAGAATCAAACAATCGTCACTAAACTGTTCTATACACCCTTGCAATTTAATACCACTCATCAAAAAAATAGTCACAGAAACCTTCTGCGCGCATAAAACAGATAAAAAATCTTTTCTTAACGTCTGAACCTCAAATAGTTTTTTTACAGGATCACTAGAGGTGTTTTTTTGGATAAACATTATTTTTTTTCTCCTAAAAAATTATTTTCTATCGAGCTTTTGATTTCATCATAAAAATGACAAATATTTTTAAAAGAAACAAAATTTCCATTAAAAGTTTTCGCCTGTGCTCCTACAGATACGGGGGTACACCCGGCGTGCTGGGCGCAAACCATATCTACCAACGAATCTCCTACAAAAAATACAGATTTTCCGGGCTCGACTCCTGAATTTCTGAGAGTTCCAATCAAAGGCATAGCAGACGGTTTATCTTGTTCCCAATCTCCAGATCCAGAAATATAAGAAAAGTACTTCTCCCACTTTAGTTGTTTGACCTGACGACGTAAAACATCACCGTACTGATTACTTACAATTCCCATAGGAATACTCAGGTTATACAAAAAATACAAAAGACGCTCTGCGCCTTCAAAAGGAAAAATATTTTCGGTGCGCTGATCTAAAAACGCCTTAAAATCTTTCACGGCTTTATTGTATTCATCAGGTGTAAACAAAGAATGGAATGCATCTCGTATAGAAAGGGAAGGAGATAAAACGTAAGAATCTTCCTTGATCTTATCTTTTCCATTAAGAGAAAGAAAGGCATTTATTACCGACAACCCAGAGAAAACTGTATCTACTAATGTCCCATCCCAGTCAAAAAAAACTCCATCAACTCTTTCAAAAATATTCACACGGAATCTCCGAAATAAGGTTGCGGGGGGAGGATTCGAACCTACGACCTTCAGGTTATGAGCCTGACGAGCTAACCAACTGCTCTACCCCGCGATAAATTCATTCTATTTGTCGTCAGTTCATTTGTCAATAGAGAATTTTTTTTTACGCAACATATTTTTATTTAATTTTTTTTTAAATCAATTTTTTAAAATTGAATTAAAAAACAATATTGACAAAACTGTATAGTACTTAATGGATGTTTTTATAAAAAATACTAATAAAAAATGTATCTTACTAAATAATAGAAATTAGGGGTTTTATGTAGGTAGAACAAAACAATAAGTCAGTCCAAAGGCTGAAAAAAAATTGGAAAAAAACGAAAAGAAGAACGTTTAAAAAATGTTAGTATCAACAAAAAAGAAAAAAATTAAGAAAGGAAACTAGTATAAATTTTTATATATACCAAATCAAATTGAAAGTGTTGGACTAATGCGTTGAAAGTTGTCATTGATGCGCTCGACAAGATCCATGGCGATGTTGTCCCAGGTTTGGTCGAAAAATTGCAGCATATTCTCGCGAAACTCTTTGGCAGAGACGAAAAATCGATTATTGCGCACATGTCATTCTTCTCTGGTTGGAGCTTATAGGTAGGGCAAATAATGCACCTCAATGTCCACTTTCTTTTGCTGATTTTTGGGTGTCTTTGCTTGTAGGGCCTTGATCCAAGATCAGGGGAATGCTAGGCGCCTTTGGATAAGCGTCTTTCAGCGGATCAAAAAACCTCTTCAATGTTTCTAAGAGACACCACCGTAAGGCGCATGTGCAGTCACTCCCATCAAGGTACATGCGTGTAGGCCGTCATGGGGGGGCCTGACAGGTGATTTTCGTTGCTATTGTGGAGTACACGTCATCACAAACAGGATGGGTTCATCCTTCGGCGGCGTTGTCATCACCGTTGAATAAAGGCTTCCCGCTTGGTTGCCTTTGCGGGCCGTGCCGCTGGATTTTAAATGAAAAGTTATAGGCGTGCAACGTCTTGTCTTGCCTAAAAAACATAAGCGCAGATATACGTCGTGGCTTCCAAATGCGCGATAAGTTCTGCTGTTTGTGAAATATTCAGCTTGCTTACAGAGCCCTCGCTTTACACCATTAACTTTTGATCTTCCTTATACTCTTCCATACTCCCCCTCACTTTTTTGAAGGGACTTTAAAAGATCCGAAAGACAGGCTATTTTATTAAAAATAAACAACAATGTTTAATGCAAATGAACCTTCGTACTTAGTATGATC
>NZ_ARPM03000037.1 GCF_000388175.3 Holospora undulata HU1
AAGTAATAAAAACCCTTTAACGAAAGAAGATAAAAATAAAAAACTTTCAAGCGAAAGAAAGGTGAATGAAACTATTATCGAATAGCTTAAACGATTTAAACTCATCGCCGCAAAAATAGGAAAAAAGGATTTTGCCTTAGGATTTGATCTTATTTCTTCTATTTATACTATGGAGCTAACTAAATGATAGTTTCCGAAGATGTCTACTGAATATTAAAACGTAAAAATTTAAATAGGAAGCCCAATCATTGAACCAAATCCATACTCGCAACAAAAATTTTGCTTCTTGTGGTGTCTTCGGCTAAAAAATCTTGATTCGTACGTATCTTCCAGGGTATCGAATACTTTGCATTCCTTTTTTGAAAGCCTAAAGGCGATATATCCAGGTAAATCAAAAAATAGCTTCTCTTCTTTTTGAAAAAAATTGCAGCTCTCTGGATCTTCTTTAATAAAACTATGATAAAAATCACAAGAAACTTCATAATTTTTAAGACGAATTGTGGGACCTATGCAAGCTTGAACTTTTAGAGGAGACTTTGAAACACTCCTAACTGCTGCCAACGTATTTTCTAGCACTCCTAAAAAAACTCCTTTCCATCCTGCATGACAAATACCTACAACACTTTCTGTATCCCAAAACATGACAGGAGCACAATCTGCTGTAGAAACGCATAAAGTAATACCGGGAACATCTGTCACTAATCCATCGCAATCAGGGGCATCAGAAGGAATATCTTTAGTTACTATAAAAACATCTCCCCCGTGTACCTGGCAAGGAAACATCATCTTTTCAGGATCCATACGTAAAGAAAAAACTAGGTCGCGACGATTTTTTAAGTACGTTCCTATACTCTTGTACCCCACACTCATATTTCGCCCTTTAACCGTCCCTGGAAAAAATCCATGAGGGATACTCCACCCAGGGCAAAGACAAGGATCAAAATCTGAAAAGGTATAGTGCACTACTTGTTTTGAATCTGATGAAAATTCAACCATTCAATTAACGCCTTTTCAGATATTCCTCCAATATGACGGGCAACCTCTTGTACTTCCTGAGGATGCTTGGGAATAAGCACAAGAGTCGGAAGAGATTGAATACGATATTTCGTTGCAATAGAAGGATTCTGATCAATATTAATTTTTATAATTTTCAGAAAATCAAGCCAAGCTGCATCTTTTGAAAGTGATTCTAAAATGGGAACAAGTGCCTGACAAGGGGGGCACCAAGTAGCAAAAAAATCTATAAGAACATTGTGGGTTTTAGAAGATTCTGCGATTAACTCGACGTAATTTAAATTTTCCATTTTAGTCTCAAAAAAATATCAAAAACTTCTACGATTGTCTCAAAATATTTTCTAAAAGTCAATGTGCAAAAAAAAATATTTTTATTCCTATTCTTTTTATTCTTTATTGACGTTTTATTTATTTTTTTTATTTATATTGTAGTTAAATAGTATATAAAAAAAAACAAAATGAATAAAAATGCTTTTTTTATTTTTTGCGCTACGTTGGTGCAATCTAATTTAGCTCAAGCGGAAATTTCTGAAACATTAAAAAATGACATAAGTTTAATTATTAATACAATGAAATTAGGGCCTATATCTTTACAAGAAAGAGAAGAATTTTTAAAAAAAATTTTTAGTAGTTTTAAAATTTTTATAGAAGAACTTGTCCAGGATCTGAATCTAGAGGATTTTTCAAAGAAATCAAAAAAGATTGTTCTATCTCCTCAAGATAAAGCATTAACAGCACAATATTTTGTTGAGACATTTTTTAAAAAGGAAGTGGAATGGGCTATAGAAGAACAAAGTAAAATGATGGAAGAACAAGAAAGATTAGTAGAAGAATCAAAAAAATATGTTTCTAATGACAAATTATTTTCTTCTATAGAATACACCATAATCCGAAGAAAAGAAATTATAAACACTTTAAGAAAAAATATATTGGTTTTTAAAGACAATATAAACGAATCTAATGGTATAATAAAAGAATTAATTCTAAACAGAAGTCAAGTAGTTCAAGACATTATCCCTTTTTATCAAAATATATTTGATCTTTATATAGATGCATTAGATGTCATCAAAAATTTAGAAATTGTAGAAAAACGAAATGCGATCGCGATAAAAGACAAAAAAAGTGATCTATTGGAGATAAAAATGCCTCTAAGATTAAAAGAAGCGATCAGAGGAGGTGAGGCTGGAAAAGATAGAAGATCATTAAGAAATGAGTTAAAAAAATACATATCTGAAAAAACAAATATTACAAAATAAAAAAAGAATCAAAAATGAAACTATCTTTCTTTGCGTATCGAACTTGTGTGTTTTTCTAGGGGAAAAGCTGAACTATAGTCATTTAGCCTGAAGATGGGATTTGGAAGAATACAGAAATAGCCTCATAAAGTTTATCAAATGATTTATCAAATGGCATTTAATCCATCGGTTCATATTGTCCAAGAGTTTTGTTATCCGACAAAGGGAAGCTATCGTCAAATTGCAGAGGCTCTTCTGATTGACGATCAGTCGTCGTGTCGGAACTTATCGCGCATTTGGGCCACGACGTATATGAAAGTAAGCAATATCTGCGCTCATGTTCTTGAACCCTACAGCATCGCGTATACAATTCAAGGCAAGACGTTGTGGCTGCACGCCCATAATTTTTCATTTAAAAAGGCAGCCAGCCAAGCAGGAAGCGTTTATTCAACGGTGATGACAACGCCCTCCGGAAGATGAATCCATCCTGTTTGGTGATGGGGTGCGCG
>NZ_ARPM03000036.1 GCF_000388175.3 Holospora undulata HU1
ACCCATGCGTTCTTGGCATATCATGAACAAAACCATTTTCATCACTAACCTATCTGCTTATATTCCTTTTTCAATTCTTTAATTTTTTGGCAAAACACAGACCTTTTCTCTGGATCGGATGATTGAGAGTTTTTTTATATGTCTCTCCTAAACGCTGTTTTGCATATCTTATACCAGAAGCACTGATTTTTAACCTCTTAGCCCTTTCATAGTACCTGTCTGGAAATTCTTTTGTATAATTTCTCTTTGTCTAATTTTGTCCGTGATTTATTTTTTTTGTTTACTCCTTCAAGAGTTTTGCTCCATCTCACTATTGCTGATTTATATATGCAAAATCTAGCGGCTACTTTTTCAGAAGCTTTTAACCAAAGATAGCATGATTAATTTCCAAAGTTTTATTAATATGAAGTACCGCAAAAATAAGCAGTGTTCCCTCTAGCATTTCAAGTGATCGCGTGTTTGCAAGGGGGGGGCGAAATCTTGAAAACCAATGGCGGTGTCGAGCATTATTTGGTTCAATGGAAAAGGTTTTATCTTGCCCCTGAAAGAGGCGGTTGCTTGGAATAATTTTATTAAAATCTGCCCAACGATCTGCGCAATAAAATAAAATTTTCTATTTTTTTAATCGTTCAAAAAGTCGTTTGAATGTTTGATGCGAGTGATCGCAAAATTTCCAATCGAAGAGCCGTTTTCCAGCACGATCATAGGATTTAAAAATCCAAGCTTTAAAAATCCAAATTTTTTTTCTTTTTTTTGAATAATGCCAAAATTCATCGACTTCCATGACAATACCTTTGTTTTCTGGAGATAGCTCAATTCTTTTGAGATTGGGGATCCTTTCTGGATTTGATATATACGTAGTATTTTTTGCAAAATTCTTAATGTGTTCTATTTTTTTATCAGCTGTGATACTTTTTTGAGAAATGATTTTTAACATAGCGTTAAAAACCTCAGCTACTATTTTTTTCTTATTTGTAAAGCTATCTTTAATTTCTATTTCAGATAGAGAGACTTCTGAATCTTGTGCTGAATTTTTTCTGGTCTGATCAAAAAGAGCTCTAACTGTAGAAAATACTGATCTAATTTTTTTAATATTTTCTTCTTCAAAAGATATTGCTTTGGCTTTATCTGGGCTAAGATAAAACAAAATACGTTTTGCGCATAGACTTGATCCTAAGGTGCCCGCCCACTTCAAAACAGAGGTCGCGCTGACACCAAAACGTAGGGCAATTCAGTTCATTGACAGGCCGCTTGCGTATAAAACGAGGGCGTTCAGCTTGTCTTTCTCAGGCACACCTCGTGAAATTTTTTTCACATTTTTTACATTTGTACCGCTGAATCCATCGAACAAAACCGATTTTAAAACACTCCGAACATTCACAAAATTTACATACAATCATTTTTAGAGACTTTTAAAAGAATTTCTTTACCAGTTCTAACAAAAAAGATCTTTAGTTAAAAGCTTCAAGTTCTCTTATCGGAAAAAGAATATAAAAAATATCAGAATAAAAAGACTTGACTAAACAGATGGGGATAAAAAGCATAAAATTCACATAAGAAAAATAGATCACTATTATCTTATTTTTAAAATATTCTGGTATTCCATAAAAAAATCTTTAAGATTTTACGAGTAAATTTTACGAGTAAATATTGTTTTTACTGACGAACATGTGTATAATTTAAAACGTTAAATTGATAAGCTGATAAATATTTGTGAAAAAAATCTTTATTTTTCTTCTTTCTGTTGTGGAAGGGGCTTATTTATCTCTTGCTTTTTCGAATAACGAAGAAGAAAAATCCTTAAAAAATTTTTCTGAGTCTTTGCAAGAGTTCACTTCAGGAAAAAGCCTTGTAAATTCTGTAAAGCCCGTTGATTTTAAGTTTTTTTTAGACAAAGTGAAGGATACGGCAGATAAAGAGATCTCTTTTCTTGAGGGAGTTTTATGTTCGGAAAATTTTCAATGCGTAAACGAACAGTCTTTTATGGATCCATTTTTTATAATGCCAGAGATAGAAAACCGTTGCGCTAGATTAGGAGAAAAAATAAACGTATTAAAAAGCAAGACTTTTTGCTCAAAAATAAAGAGCCATTATGAATCGGTACTTGAAAAACATGAAGAATTTAAAAAGTTAGTACATGAAAGAAATCAAGTGTATTTTAGATCAGAACTTAGTAGCTTGTTAGATCAAAAAAAAGAAGATAGAAAACTCTCCTCAAGGTTATCGTGGATTTACTCAAAGTACCTAAGAAAACATTCCGATTCATTAAACGGGATTATGGTGGTTTCTATGCCTTTTTTGAATAAAATGAGTTACCAATTTTCTGAGTTTTTTGGATATTCCTCAGCATTTTCAAAATATTCAGTTGTACACGGATATGAAAAAACAATGACAGAAGCAAACCTTCTCATAAAAGATCTATCTCCAGATGATTTACCAGTATTATTTAATTTTATACAAAATTTAGCCAATGAACAAAATGGAGTTAAATTTGTTTCTCCGAACCGATTTGTCCAACTTAGGAATGATTTTCAAGAAAATTTTAGAGAAGTGCGTAGAAAGCTTTGTTTTGGAACAAAATGGCTAATGCCGATAGCAACTCATATTTTTCAATATATAAAAAATCTCAATAAAAAAGAGAGTTCTTCCGGTGTTATTGAGCAATTTCAAGAATCAAATAATGAAGATATTTTTAGTAAAAAAAACGGAATAGTTGTAAATTTTAATCCGTTATTTTTTGGAGCAAATTTAATACCTAGTCATTCTATTTCTTTTGTTGAAGAGGAAAATGGCCATATCGCATTAATAGATGCAACACGCTCTTTATTAAAAGAAGATATTGTCTTTCCTTTAAATTCTGCATTGATAGCAGAAAATTTAGAAAAAGCGATAAAAAGGCAATACTTTTTTGTTCCGCTTTGTGTTCCATCTTGGGAATTCAGCTGTGAGGTTTTGAAATAATGTATTTTGTTCTTTCAAACAAAAGTATTTATTTGAGTTATAAAATATTTTATCTGTGCTGAAAATCTGAATTAGTGCAAAAGAGTAAGAACCTGTATTCATGATTCAGCTAACCTTCTTAATAGGATCATGGAATGGGCTATCATGATCATGTTTCCAGCAGTCGCTATGGCAATTTCATAATCTTTAGATACCCTTCGCAAATAATTTAGCAATGCTAAATGTTCTTTCGATAATCCAACGCTTTAGCAAGCATGGCCCATTCTTGAGATATGTGCTCTGAGATTGCTATAGTATTTATTCGATATAGTTCTCACAAATTCCTCCATGGGTTTTCCATATCCAGCATCTGCACAAACTCCCTTTAATTTAGGATATTTTTGCAAAGCTTCCTCAAAAACTCTGCACCCAGCACCTGTGTCATTGGCCTTATGAACCGTGATATGGAGCAGATTACCTTGCCTATCAACACTACTATGCCGTTTACGTATCTTTTTTCCCCCCATCTATACCTATTTTTTCTGAGGCTCCTGTGGGTTTAACACTAGTTTTAACAATGCTATAGCTGGGATTCTTTCTCCTTTCATACTTAATTCGGCTTGTCTTAATAAGTTCATGCATCACTTTTTCCCATACACCCTTAATCCTATATCGTCTATAAAACAATGTACCGTCCATTGACAATCGCTCTTGATTATATAAAACACTGCATTAACCCCCTCTTTTTTGTTGTATTTGCTTTTATTGTCGTAATTGCCGCTATCAAAATGATACTTTATTACTTCCTACTCTTTCTCTTTTATATCGCTTGGATAATTCTTCTTCCACTCCTTCAAGCCTTTTATATCACACTTTTTTATTCATGAATACAGGTTCTTAGATTTTTGCTCACCTTCAGATCTGGGCCATTTTCTCAAAAGTTGACTTTTTGACCCCGGTTAATCTTCTAAAGCTTTTTTCTGTCTCTGCTTTTTATTCTTC
>NZ_ARPM03000035.1 GCF_000388175.3 Holospora undulata HU1
AAGAGTCCAGAATCAATTCCTTGTCCTTTTAAAAAAACGCCTGACGCGTTCAAGCTTGGATTTTATTGAAGCTGGAGCGTTCATCTTGTGGATCAGCGCAGGATGCTGAACCTTTCGCTGATCGATCACACTAAGTACGAAGAAGGTTCATTTGCATTAAACATTGTTGTTTGTTTTTAATAAAATAGCCTGTCTTTCAGATCTTTTAAAGCCCCTTCAAAAAAGTGAGGGGGAGTATGTAATTAAATGCAAAATTAATGCATTTGATAAACTTTATGAGGCTTTTTCTGCTTTCTTCCAAATCCTATCTTCAGGCTAAATTACTATACATCCTATCTTACCCCCCATTGAACAAGATTATCAAAGAAATAACTACGCACCACAGAAGCACTCTTTCTTGACTAATAACTATTTTATGTTGTGTGCACCATACCATAGCTTGGGTTCGCACTTCGATCACCCTTTATTCGACTGGTCTTAACAACCTTACTCTGAACTTTTTCTCTTGCTCCTTTGATTCTGCATCTTCAATAAAGCGAATGCACAGTCAAGTATGGAAGAAACTCATTAGTAAGCATGCGCTGGCAGCCGATCTTTTTCATGCGTAATACTATTAATAAGCTCTTTCTTCTCGTTTTTGCTGATATTACCACACTATTCCATATTCTCCACATCACAAATGATCCTTACCCATCTATGATCGTTTAAATTGCTTGGATAAATCATTCTTGTTCCATCCAAGCTTTACTATATTACATCAATACAGGGGCTAATCAATTTCTATTTTTTTAAGAATTGTATCTAAACAAACTGAATCATTAGCATCTTCTAAGCTTTTTTTAACCTTCTTAATCAAAGTGCTTTTCGTAATTCCTGCTTTTCTTATCAAACCGTATAAAACATCACGAAAACAATATTTATTAACGCGCTCTAAAGCATCTAAAGCGAGTCCAAGCTTGTCATCTCCTTTTTCGTTTAACAAAGCAGATATAATGTGATCAGGAGTAATTTTTTTTCCGCACAAAGCAACGAGTGCCGGAACAATACACGAATTAACCCCAGAATTTTCCAACAATAAAAGTAATGTCTTATTTGAAGATTCTTTTAGTTTTTTTCGTTCAAAAATGTCCGTATCAAAATTTTTGCGATTTTTTTCGATATCCAAACTTTCTTTGTCAAGGTTTCTTAAGGTATCTTCAAAAGCGACCAAAGCATGACCAAAAAAATTCGGATTAGTCCTTAAAGAAAAAATCCAAGAATCTGAAGATTCTTTTTCTTTATAAAAATCTGATAAAAAAATTAAGAAACGATGAAAAATACTTGAATCTTCATATAAACAAAAAACAGTTTCCAAAAAAAACTCTCTATTAAGCATTCTATAGTGATTACAATTAATAAAATGTTCTAAAGTTTTATTAAAAAGATCAGATTTTTCTTTAAAAACGTTTAAAAGTTTGGAAAAAAGTGTGGGAGTGGTAATAAAAGAAAAAAACAAATTTCCTTTTTTTTCCAATACTACCGAAATAATACGCTCAACTCTCTCTAAATCTAATTCATCCAATATCGAATAAAAACTGTTCAAGTCAATTTTTTTATCTAATAATAACAAAATTATTCTATCGATTCTTTCTATTTTTATTGTACTTAAAGAGTCTTTTAAAACTTTAATTGCGTTTTTTTTCCAAAAATTTTCAAAGTAACTTTTCCCTAAAATATCTAATCCAGTATGAAAATTTTTTGGATTTTCATCATTTAATAAACCTGGTAAACCAAGATGAAAAAAGTCTTCTTCGACACCTCTTGATAAATAATCAAAAACCTTTCTAAAATTTTCTTTTTCTTTACGATTTTTATTAGAAACGGTTTGTAGGGAATATTTTTGGTCAATTTTGTTTAAGGCAAACAGCGCACTCCAAAACAAAGTGGGATTTTTACGCTCTAATATAGCATCACAAACAGATGTAAGCTTTACATATATTTCATCAAAGGAAATATCTAACCTGCTCTTTGTCCTTGAGATATTGCTTAGATTCTCTATTCCTAAATTTCCACACTGCTCTGAATCGTCTTCTATAGTATAATACATACCTAAACTGCTGTATCGTCCTGAGTTACGGTCTATGCCTAGACTACTATCCCTATTCAAGTTTTCTTCTAAATTACGGTTCATACTTAAAATAGATTGTCCTGAATTTCTTCTTTCATCATAACTGGCAGCTGTGCTAAAACGTTCTCCTGAAACTCTGCTTAAATGCTGATCCATACCCAAACTTCTATATTGCCTTGAATGACGATCCATACTTAATCTGCTTCGTGGTTTTGAATCAAAAGATGAAGAAAAACTGGAATGAATATCTGAAATTTCATTGAATAAAACGTAAAAAAATGTTTCTATAGCTTCTCCCTCGCCGTTAGAGAAAGAACAATCCTTTAAATTAGCATGCGAAGATGAATCAGCTAAAATGAAACGATCCAAAACATTAGATAACTTTTCTAAATTAGGACAAGAAAAACTTATAAATTTACGCAAAGCATAATCTGCAATATTTTGTTCAAAATATAAATGTGTTTGATCGTCTTGACTTGAATTCCAAGAACAAATATTTTTTAACGCATATAAAGCGTGCAAGAAATTTGTTCCACAATTCTCTGTCTTTGTAAAGATTTTAAATAAAACTTCCCCTAATAAATTTTTGTTTTTCATGTTTAGATCGTCTAAACTATCATAAATGACTTTTTTATTAATATTATGAACAATATTTTCGTTTTTGGAATTTTGAATAAAAATATAATTCAAAATAGACAAAGCTGAACCTAAAGTATTATTTTTATTTGCATCAATATTATTACTTTTTCGAATAACATTTCTAACTGTTTGAACACTTACTTCCTCATCTTTGAATCCTATCATACGTTTAAAAATTTTACAGAGCTTGCTAAAAAAAGACTCAGAGGAGTTTTGAACGGGAGAAGACGGAACGCAAGAAGAACTTAAAAAAAAACTCTCGGATTGGTAGTTTTGCGCATTTTGATCTAGAGTTTTGCATAATTGAACAAATTTGGCATCTAGATGACTTGACTGAGGTGTAGAATCTAAAACTGATAAAACGTAATTTAGAATAGGAAAACTATTTTTTTTTAATACAGCTAGAGTTTCGAATACTCTAACTGAATCAGCTTGCTCTAAGGCGCGCCCTAAATGAGCAACAGAAGAATCAAAACAATTCGCTATCTGGTGAAAATTTTCTGGAACACGTAACCAGCGATCAAATCTTCCTATAACCTCTTTGGAAGAATCAAAATCCCCTATCTCATCATCTGATTTTTGAAGCGCGTTAATCAAAACATAATTAAATTCCTCCATTTCTGAAGAGAAAATACCAACTGCGTTGGTGTCACTATCATTAGCTACAGAAACATCTTCAATAAAACCAGTGGTTTCTTTTTTTGGACTAGATCCATAAACAGCGCTTCCCACAAAAAAATTTTCAAAAATTAAAAAAATTAAACTTAGTAAAACCTTATCATTCATCTAAACTCTTTATTAATTTTTAGTTTCTTTATTGTATAGAAAAATACAAAAATGTCAACGAATTTACTAAAAAATCGCGATATAAAATTCCATAGCGCGATAACAATAAATTAATTTGTGTAAATAAAATATTAGGTTCTAAATTTCTTAAAATGCAATTCAATCTTAACGTTCAGAACCTATAAGTGCCCTCCATATTTAAAAAACTTTTCTCGTTCAGAAAATTTCTGTTTTAAATGGAAGGCATCATCGATTATTGAATATTTAGCGTTTAAACATTTAACTTCTACTCTATTACCAGAAGAAATCCTTCACTAGATTAGAAGGAATAATCTCTCCTATATCAGACTGCTGTTTGTTCCTTAGCACTTCTTCTAAATTTGCTTGATCTTCATGTACTTGAGCTGCTGGTGCTGCTACTAGTGCTGGATCTGCAGGTGCTTGTAAAAGTGCGGCCACTTGATCTTCATGTACTGGTAAAAATTCTGCATTCTCAGACTGCTGTTTGTTCCTTAGCACTTCTTCTGCAGATGTTTTTTCTTTTTTGTGTTCTTCTATTTTTTTCCGAAAATTACTTAATTTTTCAAGAAATTTGTCATCTTTATCCTGTAGAGTTTTTAAAATGCCTTTTCCTACTTCTATATTATTAAGCTCTTGAGAAACACTGCTTAAAAAATTTTCATGATTCTCATTCTCAGACTGCTGTTTGTTCCTTAGCACTTCTTCTAAATTTGCTTGATCTTCATGTACTTGAGCTGCTGGTGCTGCTACTAGTGCTG
>NZ_ARPM03000034.1 GCF_000388175.3 Holospora undulata HU1
CTTAGACTACAAGCAAAGACACCCAAAAGCAGAAAAAGAAAGAGGGATTGAGGTGCATTATTTCCAGCCCCAACCTGCCCCCATCAAAGAATGAACATGTGCGCAATACTCAATTTTTCGTCTCTGCCAAATAGTTTTGCAAGAGTATGCTGCAATTTTTCGACCAAACCTGAGACAACATCGCTATGGATCTTGTCGAGCGCGTCAATGACAATTTTCAACGCATTAGTCCAACACTTTCAGTTTGATTGGGGATATGCCAAAAATTTAAAAATCGTTAAGTTGCGCGTTATAGTCTTTAATTATATAATGAAAATTATGTCAAAAATAGAAAACGAATACAATTTGAAAAAATCTGATTCAGATCAATCCCATTTAAGCACTCTGCTTGTTCAGCGGTATGAAGAGTTAATTTCTACCCTATACGATCCTGGAATTTTTAAAGGATTGGGGAAATTTTTAATGATGTCTATACCTCTTTTCGTTCTATATAATTTTTTTTGGAATGTCGTCATTTGTCTGCCAAATTACATAGTACAAGGAATTGGACAAGGAATTGGCAGTTGTTTTATGCGGCTTTTTGGAATGGAATATTTTCGTAGAACTAATCCTGATTTGGCACTCGTCTGTGGAATATTTTCTGTATTCCTGGAAGTAGGATACTCTTTTTTTTTATTAAGGCAGATTACTAAAAAAATCTCCAAAAAGCCTAAGTGGATAATTTTTTTCTATCAATGTTCTTTAATACGCACAAAAAATTTACTGTATATTTTCCCCACCATGGTTGTTTTTATATCTTTTTTAATAATCTTAAGTTGTTTTGAAAAAACAAACTTAGACCCCAAAATCAACCTTCCGGTTAGCTTAACTATGATTTTTATTCCTTTTATTTTTATATGTCTAAGTTTTTGGATTTATAAACCTTTATTTCTTACAAACGGCGCTGCAAAAATTTCTTCCTCTTTAAGAAAGGAGCTCATTCGAGATTTAGACGAAATACCAAAGTCTCTACTCCACAGCTCTTGGACTCATTCCTTTTTTTATCTCCTTTCAAAAACGGCCATCTTTTTTCTTAGCTCTATTCCTCTTGCATTTTTAATTGATTTTATTTTAGATTTTTGTTTCAGAGACATCTTTATTTTGGATTTCAATTTCAATTTCTTATTATTTAAAATTTTTTGTGTTATTTGTTTAGTTTTTTCTTTTCCTTTTTTAATTCATCGCTATTACCTTAAAGGAATAGTAATGTTTATTCACAAAATAAGTTGCGCAAGAATGATCACTTTTCCTATTTCTTTTCACTACTCTATCTTAGGAGGCTTTTATAAATGCGTTGTCTTAGAAGGCTGTTTTATAACAGTCTTCGAAGAAGACACATTGTGGAATGTCATTGTATTCCTAGCACTTCATACTGTTCTACATTGTGCTATGGTCAAAGTTTACAGAAAGGCTTTAGCTAATAAAGCTATACGATAAAAATTTTGGATTAAATACTGAAAAAAGTTTTTAAAAAAAGACAAGAGAGGCAACAGAAAATAAATTTTAGATAAAAAAAAGTAGATTTTACAAAAACACAGATATTAAAGACATGATCTATAAAAAACAAAGCAGTTCTGATTTTGGGATTTTAAAGTATAGATTCAGGCTTCCAAAATTCCCCTTAAGGAGAATAAAAGTTGTGCAAAACAAAACGCATAAGACGTTTTTAACTATAGCCTGTTCAAAAAAAATTTCTTTTTTCTTGTGCAAAATACATAAAATTCATACCATAAGGTATGGAAATTTTTTGAGGTGTTTTCCTGTGAACTCTTCTTTTTACTCTAAAAGAGTTTTCTGGATACTGATAGCCAATGGATTAAACCATGGTGAAATTTTGATTTATAGTTTATTAATTCCTTGGATTACTCTCGACTTCTTTCCTCATACTTCTTTTATGATGCGTTTGGTGTGGGGATATTGTGTTTTGGCTATGGGGATCGTTACCACTCCGTTGGGATCATTTTTTTTTTCATGGATTGCACAATACAAAGGCCCCTTATCAGGAATGCGCTGGTGCTTACTGGGAAATACACTTTTGACGAGCCTTTTTATTATGTGTCCAACATATGAAGCCCTAGGAATTTTGTCACCTATGATCTTTTTTTTTCTTCGATTTTTCAAAGGAATTTTTTCTTCGGGACAAACCTCTATTTCTAAAATTTATGTCATAGAGGAAACCGTTAAAGATAAAGAATACAAATTTTCCTACCTATATCAATTTTCTTCTATGTTTGGATATGTGGGAACAAGCGTTCTTTCAAATATTTTAATAGAAAAGCTTAATCTTTCTTGGAGATGGGGATTTTTTCCATTTTTATTGCAAGCAGGAATCGGAATGACATGTTTTGCATCGCAGTGTAAAAAACAAGAATTCAAAAAATATGAAAAATTTGTTTTCTTTCCCAATAAATATACGCTCCAATACCTAAAACGTCATTGTAATTTGATCGCTATGGTCACGTTTACTACTGGACTAACACATATCACCTGGAACTTAACATTTATTATTATGAATAATTTGATTCCATTTGCAACATCGATATCTTTTTCCACAATACTTGGATCTAATCAGTGGTTAATGGGAATAGACACAGTGTTAATTCTTATCCTTGGTCCCCTGCTAGAACGATACAAGCCAGAAAAAATTTTAAAAATTGGAAGTCTTGTTTTAGGAATATCTCTTCCTGGATGTTTTGCCTTATTAGATGTATTTTCTTATCCAATAACATTAGCTATTGTACGGTTGTGGATTTTAGTGTGGGGAATTGTTTTTTCTTGTCCTTTATATATGTGCTACAAGCATTTTTGCCCCAAAAAAGAAGTTTACCTGATTGTAGGGGCAGGCAACGCCTTGGGGGGAAGTATTATTGGGAAATTAACTCCGCTTTTAACATTGTGGATATACAGCAAAACAAATAATTTTTTTTCTATAGGAATATACGCAGGGGGAATAGCGCTTCTTGCTTGGGCAACACTAACCTTCGTAAAACAGCAAGAGTGATAAAAAATCTAATCTTTGTATTGTCAAAATTTCCTGCTTGTTACTGAAAATGTCTAAAAAGTTGCGGAACTTTTTTAAAAGGTTTGGATAGAGTTCAAAAAAATTTAATTTTCTTACCCCCTTTTTGCCTAAAAAACCATTGCGCTATATTTAATCATTGTATTATTTTTTTACAAATCCCAAAAACTTATTCACAAAACCTTTTTTATTTTTTTTTATTTCATCAATAATATTTTTTATTTCTTTTTCTTTTTTTTCTATTTGTATGTTTTTTATAAAATCAATTTTTTCGTTCAGTGTCTTAGCATCAAAATCCTCAGTCACTTCCGACAATACCTCATCTAAAACCTTAGAATATTTGTTGAGATGTTCTTTAATGTCTTTCCAAAAAATCGCAATAGTTTTATCTGAAAGAAGCTTTGAGTTTTCTATTTTTTCTATTTTAGAAGGAAAGGAGAGAAGGAGGGCCTGAGCTTTTAATTCCTGATTTAAAAGAACTAAACTGTTTTCAAGACTTTTTTTATCATATACTTCATCCAATTTTAATGAAAAATTTGTTTTTTTAGAAAATTTTTCATTATATATACGGTCTATACTATATGGGAGCTCATCTAAATGATTAAGTGATTCTTTTTTTTGGGGGGATTTTAGAATTTTAATAACTTGTTCTATGTTTTCAATGTAAAGACGCCGTATGTTGAAAAAAAAAATATCAGCGCAGTATTCCATTAATAATATTCTATTTTTGTCAGAAATTTTTATTTTTTTTTCGTATATTTTTTTTAAAAAATCCTTAAAATCTGAAAAAATCTCCTCAAAAAGATGTATTTTATGGTAATACTCACTTCGGTAAGAGGGGGTTAGTAGCATTAGTTCAACAGAAGAAAGTTTTCCGGAATCAAAATTAGCGCGAACCATTGTGTTTATACTGAACGCACATAAGACAATCTTAAAAAATTTATTCAACATTTTTACGTATATGGTACTTTTATTTTTTACATTTTTCATTCTATCAAAAATATATAAAATTTTTATAAATATAAAAGAGCTGCGCTTTGGTGAAAAAGCCTTGCGCAGCAATCGCCACTACATCTATGTATATGTATTGACATTAAATAAAAAACTTTATCGTTTTGTTTTTTATCTTTATCTCTTGATTTAAATTGCTTTATTATTTTTTTATAAATGACCACACTTTCTTAAAGAATCCTATTTTTTTTTCAGGAATAAGCTTTTGAATTTCTTTTTCTTTTTCCTCTATTTCCATACTTTTAATAAAATCAAATTTTTCGTTTGCTAATTTTTGATCAACAGAGACTTCAATTTTTTCTTGTAGAATTGTCTTCAACATCCAATATTCTGAAAAAAAATTTTCCTTTTTATCAAGAAAACTAGATAGGTCCTTGTTTTTTCTTAGAAGTTTTTCTGCTTGAGTTTTTGCATCACTTTTTGCAATACCCATTGTTTTCAGCTGTTTTATTTTTTTATTATCTAATCTAAAAGGTTCACATTTTTTTAAAAATTTTACGCAACTCAACGCTACATTTTCAAAAAAATCTTCAACAAAGTACTGTATTAGAAGTATTCTCTCTTCTTCAGAACATTTTAATTTTTCAGATTCTTTTTTTACTTTTTCTAAAAACTTCTTAAATTTTAAAAAAAAATCATTAAAATTTTGTATTTTTTCCTCATTACTAAGGATGATTGTGTCTACTTTTTTCTTAATGAGATTTTCTTTTAAATTTTTATTAGGATCAGCGTGGACCATTATGTTTGCACTTAACGCACATAAGACAATCATAAAAAATTTATTTAACATTTTTACGTATATGATATTTTTTACATTTTTCATTCTATCAAAAATATATAAAATTTTTATAAAGATAAAACCTTTGCGTATCAAAGAATAAGGAGGAAAAATAAGAGCGCATCCTTAATGAATCTAAAGCAGGTTTATTGCCAAAAAATTTTTCTTTTTTTTCGCTATATTTAAACTTGATCTAATATTGCTTTTTTACAAATTGCCAAGCCTTTTTAAGTAATCCTGTCTTTTTTTCAGAAATATCTTTAATTGATCATCAAAAGCTCCCTTTGGTTCCAAGAAGATTGCCTTTAGTACACTAATATATTTTAAAAGAGCCTGTGGAAAATGAGGATAATATGGGGCATCTTTTTTTATCTTAACAGGAAATTTGTTTCCTGGGTCGGGGAGAGAAGCAAATATTTTAATTTTATAATGATGTATTGATATATGGAAGAATTAGAAAATATTATGTCTTTAATAAAAGAAGAAGATTTAGAGAGACTAGGAAAACTTTACGATGTCAATAGATATAATAATAAAATCACCG
>NZ_ARPM03000033.1 GCF_000388175.3 Holospora undulata HU1
AAGAAATTGAAAAACTGCATGCAGCTATAGATTCTTCCAAATTAGATGATCAAAGAAAGCAAAATATTTTATTAGGCATTGATTATTTGCAAAGAGGTAGGGGATGGCATGGTGCGCAGCTTGGAAATGACTTCCATTTAGCGCTCTTAAGCACGGTTCACGATCGTTCAGAAGAATACGCATTTAAAAAAGTTATATTAAAAGAATTTGGTGAAGCTTCACAAAAATATCTTTTATTTCAAGACAAAAAAGACAATTCATCTGGGCAAAATTTCTACGTATTATTGGATAAAATGGCAATAGACTTTAATACTATTCCAGAATTCAACACACTTTATCCTAATGTTTTTGCAGCAAATGATGGAAAAACTTCTCAAGAAAAAGAAGCATTCGAACAGATTCGCGCAGCATCGTTTGAAAAAATTGCAAATTATTTTTGGGATTTAAAAAATAACGTACATACTGATGCAAACATGAGTATTTTTTTCAAATCGTATGGAAAAACGATAAGTAAATTTATGAGAGCGGTCGAAGAAGAATCTAGTAAAAATGTAGTAGATTTAGAAGATACAAATAGCCCTTATTTTAATCTTATTTGTTGTTACGAAGATACAGTAACACAAGGTGAGGGGTTTCCTTTGGCTATGCCTTCAGGCATCCAAGTGCCACTTGGACGGTGTTTACACGGCGTAGAGGTGGGGGTTTACGATGCAATAGCACAATCAGAAGGGCTACAATTTGAATTTCCAATAAGCGCTTCGTGTCGCCATTCCGAAAGTATTGCAGAACAACAGAAGTAAAAGAAGCTTTTAGAGGTCTGTATTATACGCTCTTCCTCAAATGTCTATAGCTAAATCAGTATAAAAAGATTACGAGATCTGGAATTGAAATAAGTAATCAATTGAGCAAGGTCATATTCTTCTTATATGGTTGGCTTGGGGCCATTTTTTCTTATACCATTTCCCGATAGTAAATGGAGAAATACGAAGCGGTACATACGATTTTCATTATTGTATTTTTTAACTCGCGCATAAACTAGACTAAAATTACGAAGATTTTAACTAAAGATCTTTTTTGTCAGAATTGGTAAAAGCAAGTCTTTTAAAAGTCTCTAAAAATGATTGTATGTAAATTTTGTGAATGGTTAAGATTGCTTTAAAAGGGGTTTTGTTCGAGGGGAAAAGCGGTACAAATGTAAAAAATGTAGAAAAAATTTCACGAGGTGTACCTGAAAAAGACAAGCTAAACGCCCTTGTTTTATACGCAAGTGACTTTTCAATGAACCGAATTGCTCGGCGTTTTAGTGTCAGCGCGAGCGCTGTTTTGAAGGAGGTGGCACCTTAGGATCAAGGCTATGCGCCAAAATTGAGCCATCCCCAGAAGACAAAGGTATTGTCAAGGAAGTCGATGAATTTTGGAATTATTTAAAAAAGAAGCAAAAAATTTTGGATTTTTAAAGCTTGGATTTCTAAAGTCTATGATCGTGCTGGAAAACGGCTCATCGATTAGGAATTTGGCGATCACTAACGTCAAACATTCAAACGACTTTTTGAACAATTAAAAAATGAAAAATTTTACTTTATTGCGCAGATCATTGGGCAGGTTTTAATAAAATTATTCCAAGCACCGACCTCTTTCAGGGAAAAGATAAAACCTTTTCCATTGAACAAAATAACGGTCAACACCGCCATTGGTTTTCAAGATTTCGCCCCCCTTGCAAACACGCGATCACTTGAAATGCCGGAGGTAGCACTGCTTATTTTTGCGGCACTTCATGTTAATAAAACATTGAAAATTAATCATGCTACCTTTGGTTGAAGGCCTGAAATTTTGGTAGTTTCTAATCAAAAATACAAAGATGTACGGCGCTGAAATCGTTTTGGTATAATTTGAAGTTGTAGTTTTTGTTTGTTCTTTCTATCTAATCATTTTTGGTGTACAATCTTTATAGGTTAATGGTAATAATAAAGGCCTTTGTGTTTTGCAACAATCTAGTGGCAGAAAGTATTTTTTCTGTCAAAAATATTTACAAATTTTTTAACGATGTTTGTATATTACAGAACATTTCTTTTGATATCCAAGACCGACAAACTGTTGCTTTGGTGGGGCCTTCTGGCGTAGGAAAATCGGTTTTATTTCGCTGCGTCTTGGGGATGCTTTCTTTAGATTGTGGTGATGTGTTTTTTAAAGGTCGGCGGCTATCATCTTCAGTAATTAATAACTCTGGAAAAATTTTCAAAGATATTGGTGTAGTATTTCAGCATTCTGCGCTTTTTGATGGAATGAGTGTTCGTGAAAATGTTGCGTTTTCTTTCCCAAAGCATTCAGCTCATTCAGTGGAAGAAGCTTTAGATCAAGTACAATTTCCTGCGCTCCACAGAGACGCTTATCCAAGTGAGCTGTCTGGTGGAATGCGTAGGCGAGTTAGTATCGCAAGAGCCATAGTACGCAAACCTAAAATTTTGTTCTTAGATGAGCCAACTGCGGGATTAGACCCTGTTGCTTCTCATGCTATTAGTTTACTTATTCAGAACATTCACAGTATATATAAGGTTACATGTGTTACTATTACTCATGATATCTTAAGGCTACCTTTGTTGGCACGATACGTCTTGTTTTTATCAGAGCAGCGATTATTATGGCAGGGAAAAATCGATGATTTTTTGTGTACATCTGTAAAAGAGGTGCGTGATTTTGTGCATTTTGGAACTCAACAAGATTCTTTAATTTTTCCAGAGGATTTTTCTGCTACAAGCTCTAAAAAATCAACGATTTTTTAATTAATAGTGAATTTATAAATGAGGGGGGGGGTTTAACTTTTCTATTAGTCCTTTTGAAGAGCGAAAAGTTATTTTTCTTCTTGGAAGAATGATAGTTTTTTCTAAAGTTCGTGGGTTTCTCCCTATGCGTTCTTTTTTATTTGTAATAATAAATGTTCCAAAGGAGGAAATTTTTATATGGGGATCTTTAGTATTTAAAAAGATTTTATGAAAATGATCTAAAATTTTTTCTAAAAGGTAGTTGGCTTCTTTTTCATTAATTTTGAGATTTTTTTGAAATGATTTGCGAAGCGGAGTTCTGGTAAGTTTATTCTGATTAATATTCACAATTTTACTAAATATTGTAATAGTATATAAAATATATAATATAGAAAAACGTATAAAAAAAAATAAACTAAAAAAAACGGTTTTTCGATAAACAGTTAGTAGATTTCTTAAGAAGCTAGGAGGAAAATCCGTATTCCATTATACTGAATTAAGAACAAAATATTGGGTTTCAATAGAAGTTAAATAAATATGAAAAAACCATCATGTCCTGGTAATAAGCAAAATATTTAGAAGTGTATTTGATAAGTAAAATAAAATTATACCAAATCAAACTGAAAGTGTTGGACTAATGCGTTGAAAATTGTCATTGACGCGCTCGACAAGATCTATGGCGATGTTGTTTCATGTTTGGTCGAAAAAATGTCAGCATACTCTTGCAAAACTCTTTGGCAGAGACGAAAAATCGATTGTTGCGCACATTTCATTCTTCGATGGGGTTCAGGGGGCATAAGTGTTGAAAGTGGTAGAGATAGATATTATGAGTATAAAGTTTTAATTTTATAATGATGTATTGATATATGGTTAGAGGGACTAGGAAAACTTTACGATGTCAATAGATATAATAATAAAATCACCGGAGAATTACTATTCAAAGGTTTGCTGAGATTAATACTGCTTGGCAAGAAAACTAGTTTAAGAATGTTAGAAAAGCTAATCAACCAAGGGTTTGGATCAATGCAAAGTGGCATTGAAGCGACATATAGTGGCATTTCAAA
>NZ_ARPM03000032.1 GCF_000388175.3 Holospora undulata HU1
GAAGAATAAAAAGCAGAGACAGAAAAAAGCTTTAGAAGATTAACCGGGGTCAAAAAGTCAACTTTTGAGAAAATGGCCCAGATCTTAAGGTTAGCTGAAGGTGAGCAAAAATCTAAGAACCTGTATTCATGAATAAAAAAGTGTGATATAAAAGGCTTTAAGGAGTAGAAGATGAATTATCCAAGCGATTTAAAATAGAGAGTAGGATGTGATAAAGCATCATTTTGATAGCGGCAATTACGACAATAAAAGCAAATACAACAAAAAAGAGGGGGGTAATGCAGTGTTTTATATAATCAAGAGCGATTGTCAATGGACGGTACATGCGTTTTATAGACGATGTAGGATTAAGGGGGTATGGGAAAAAGAGATGCATGAACTTGTTAAGACAAGCCGAAGTAAGTATGAAAGGAGCAAGAATCCCAGCTATAGCATTGTTAAAACTAGTGTTAAACCCACAGGAGCCTCAGAAAAAATAGGTATAGATGGGGGGAAAAAAGATACGCAAACGGCATAGTGGTGTTGATAGGCAAGGCAATCTGCTCCATATCACGGTTCATAAGGCCAATGACACAGGTGCTGGGTACAGAGTTTTTAAAGAAGCGGTGCAAAAAATTATCCTACATTAAAGGGAGTGTGTGAGAACTCTATTGAATAAAACTATAGCAATCTCAGAGCGTATATCTCAAGAATGGGCCATACTTCCAAAGCGTTAGATCGTCGAAAGAACATAGGATAGCTAAATCCTTTTCGAAGGGTATCTAAAGATTATGAAATTGCCATAGCGACTGCTGAAAACATAATTACAGCCCATTCCATGATCCTATTAAGAAGGATAGCTAAATCATGAATACAGGTTCTAAGATTCCCCCCTCATCTTTGATATTTACAATATGGAGTTACCTAAATGATAGTTTCCAAAGATGTCCAATTAAATACTAAAAAAATAGTAAATAATTTTAGTATTAAAAATGTATTTCCACAATACGGGGTTCAGATTGAACAGTGTAATTTTAAAAATTTTATAATAAAAAGCTATTTCTATCTTCTGAAATACTAAATTTACCTTTGATTTTTAAAATTTTCTATACTGTACTTCAAGCGTGATTAATTTTTAATCTGTATAAGAAAAAAAATTCTTTGAATTTATAAAAGTCTATTGTCTAAAATAATACTAAAGCATTTTTTTTTAATAGTGGCAAATTTTGAAGACTTGAATCGCATTTTGAAAAGAACTTTAGATTCACGAACAGCTTCTTCATGGGATCGTTTGGCCCGTCCCAGCCAGAAGGAGCCTTTTGGAGATTGGAGGATTTGGCTTATCTTGGCAGGGCGAGGATTTGGAAAAACTCGCACAGGGGCAGAAACCATTCGAAAATGGGCTATAAAAACAGGGTATAGACATATATGCCTATTGGGAAATACCTTTCAAGACGTACAAAAAGTTATGGTGGAAGGCCCAAGCGGGTTGCACAGCATCAGCCGCCCTGAAGATGGACTTATTTATCTTCCGCATAAAAAAAGAGTGGTCTGGGGAAATGGGGCAAAAGCAGATTTTTTTAGTGCAACATCGTTTTATCAATTGCGAGGTCCTCAATTTGATAGCGCTTGGATTGATGAATTGGGAAAATTTTCTAATCCTGAAGAAGTGTTTCATCAGCTTATGCTTGGATTAAGATTGGGAAAACATCCTCGAGTTATTATTACTACAACACCAAGACCTTGTGCATTTTTGCATAAATTACTCAATCGTTCAGATGTAGTGCTTACCAGAGGGGCAACTTTTGAAAATGCGAAAAATCTTTCTCCCTCTTACATTGATGACATTAAACAGACCTATGAAGGCACTCGGCTTGGTGCGCAAGAAATTTATGGAACATTAATAGAGCAAAATGAACAGGCACTTTGGAGTCAAAAAAATATTTTGTATTGTTCAAAAATTCCTCCTTTAAGTAAATGTTTCGTTGCGTTAGATCCTGCGGTGACCCATAACAAAACTAGTGGAGAAAGCGGTATAATCGTAGTGGGAAAAGACGCTCAAGGGGTAGGATATGTGCTTCAAGATTATAGCGGTATTTTTTCTCCAACTAAGATGATTTCTACTGCGGTGCACGCAATGCAGACGCATAAAGCTCAGGCAATTGTTGCAGAAGTTAACAATGGGGGAGATTTCATTCAAGAATTATTACACATAAGCTATCCCAATAGACGGTTTATTCCTGTCAGGGCGAATAAGAGCAAATATTGTCGAGCTCAACCTATTGCAGCGCTATATGAACAAAAACGTATCTATCATGTACGGTGTTTTCCTGAATTAGAAGAGCAGATGATGCGGTATACTCCAAAAGACACTGTTTCTCCCGATCGACTGGATGCGTTGGTTTGGGGGATACACTTACTTTTCTTTTCTCTACAGGGAGATCCAAAAACTCCTCGTATATGGACAATATGAAATATAGAAATTTTTAAGTTATTTTATGAAAGCTGGCAAGGGCAAAATACTTTTTTAAAAAAGTCTAATAAGTTTAAAAAATGGTTGATATTCTGTAAAATATTTTGAACTGTTCTTTTTTTGATGTTTATGCCGTTAAAGAAAATCAGAAAGAACTTATATTAAATATTTTTATAGCAAATGTTTTACCTTACTTTCAATCTAGCGATAATAAAACAATTTGTGAAATGGTTGAAGAGGTCAAAAGAAGTACAGACGATATAGAAGAAGAATTTGGGGACATAGGGCTAAGGCATTTCAGAAGAA
>NZ_ARPM03000031.1 GCF_000388175.3 Holospora undulata HU1
TCTTCATGTACTTGATCTGCAAATGCTGCTACTGGTGCTGGAGCTATAGGTGCTTGTAAAAGTGCTAGTGCCTCTGCTATTCCTGCCACTGGATTTTCTGGTATTCGTAAAAATGCGGCCACTGGATCTTCAGGTGCTGGTAAAAATTCTGCCACTGGATCTGCATATACTTCTAGTAGTGCTTGATCTGCAAATGCTGCTACTGGTGCTGAAGCTGCAGGTGCTGGATCTATAGGTGCTTGTAAAAGTGCTAGTGCCTCTGCTATTCCTGCCACTGGATTTTCTGGTATTCGTAAAAATGCGGCCACTGGATCTTCAGGTGCTGGTAAAAATTCTGCCACTGGATCTTCATATACTTCTAGTAGTGCTTGATCTGCAAATGCTGCTACTGGTGCTGGAGCTGCAGGTGCTGCTACACAGGGATTATCTTCTTGTTGATTTTGTAAATTATTAAGCAATTCTGCACGAAGATTATCTTGTTCATTTTGCAAGTCGCCCAGTCTATCCAGCGCTACTGCAATCAAATTATTTTGTTGACCTTGGAAATTGTTTAATAGTATCGCTGCACGAAAATTGTTTTGTTCATTTTGTAAGTCGTCCAGCCTATCTAGTGCTGCTGCAACCAGATCGTTTTGTTGACCTTGGAAATTAGTAAGCACTTCTGCAAAAAGACCATTTTGTTCATTTTGCAAACGATCCAGCGCTAAAAACAGTTCCGCAAAAAAATTATTTTCCTGATTCTGTGCTGCTGCAGGTTGTGGGTCTGCAGGTACTGCTACACAGGGATTATCTTCTTGTTGATTTTGTAAATTATTAAGCAATTCTGCACGAAGATTATCTTGTTCATTTTGCAAGTCGCCCAGTCTATCCAGCGCTACTGCAATCAAATTATTTTGTTGACCTTGGAAATTGTTTAATAGTATCGCTGCACGAAAATTGTTTTGTTCATTTTGTAAGTCGTCCAGCCTATCTAGTGCTGCTGCAACCAGATCGTTTTGTTGACCTTGGAAATTAGTAAGCACTTCTGCAAAAAGACCATTTTGTTCATTTTGCAAACGATCCAGCGCTAAAAACAGTTCCGCAAAAAAATTATTTTCCTGATTCTGTGCTGCTGCAGGTTGTGGGTCTGCGGGTTGTGGTTGTGGGGCTGCAGGTTGTGGGGCTGCAGGTTGTTTTTCACTTTTTCTAAGCAAAAGATTTCTTGGCTTCCACGCATATGAACAATTCATCATATCAAGAAAAACAATGAGCAAGAAAAATGAGTTTACCTTTTTCATTTACAAATATAAAATTAACGTTTGCTTAATAAGTATATTCATTGATCGGGATCTTGTCAATAAAAAAAAAACCAAAATAAAAAAAATATTAAATTAACAGCAGTTCGTAAATTAAAAGCTTTCTATTTTTATTGTTATTTAACGATTTCTTCACTTGATTTTTTTCCAAGAGAGCTAATTAACAAAATTCTCGAATAAAAAAATTTATGTCAATAAAAAAACAACGAATATTTTTCGTTCAAAATCTACGAATTAAGCCTAAAATTACAAATCAATACCAATAAGGTTGACTACGTCAACGTTTGCACCCTTATTTCTTTATTTGATCGTACCGATCTCCAGTATATAGCTAAATCAGTATAAAAAGATTGCGAAAAATGGAATTGAAATAAGAGATCAATTGAGCAAGGTACTATTCTTCTTATATGTTTGGCTTGAGCCCATTTTTTCTTAATAGGATTGAGATCAGGGGAATAAGGAGGAAAACAAAGCAAACTATAGCATCTTCTAGCATGTTTTTCCTATCTTTCCATTTATGGAAAGTGGCATTATCTATAACAATAACGCTTTCTTTTTGAAGGTTTGGTAATAAAATCTGCTGCACTCAAGAAGTACCCCC
>NZ_ARPM03000030.1 GCF_000388175.3 Holospora undulata HU1
ATTCTGATTACAGCTTTATTATTTTTAATATACAAGGCTAGAAAGAAACTGCATGGCTTCAAAATTCCATTATTTCAATTTACATTAGATCTAGAGAAATCTTTTATTAAAACATTAATTATTATTTCAGGAGGGGATTCCAATGCTGTTAAACATTTATTTTGACACTTTCAACACTTATGGGGTTTAACACTTTGTGAATGATGCTATAGCTGGGATTCTCACTCTTTTCATACTTAATTCGGCTTGTCTTAACAAGTTCATGCATCACTTTTGCCCATACCCCCTTAATCCTACATCGTCTATAAAACGAATGTACCGTCAAAATACTGCATTAACACCCTCTTTTTTTTGTATTTGCTTTTATTGCCGCTATCAAGATGATGCTTTATCACTTCTCTCTCTTTTAAATCGCTTGGTTTTCTACACCTCCAGGCCTTTTTTTATTCATGAATACAAATTCTAAGACATCTTGCAGAGAATACATTTCTTAACCTGAAACGCTGAAGAGGAATTGAAACGTGATACGCAAAAAATACTTCTTCATTTCTTTCTTTTATTCAAATTATAGTTAAACATCATAAAAAGAACATAAAAATGAAGCTGGATAGAGTTATAATACTATTTTCCGATACTAAATGCACAAACACGAAGCGGTACATATGCTTTTCACAATTGTATTTTTTAACTCGCACACAAACTCGCACAGCACCGCTTCTAAAGCCCCAAGGGGTTCATAAATCTTGTTCGATAGTATGGTGTTTTTTATATAGAGCTATAATCTTTCAACCGGGTTAAGCTCTGGTGAATATAGAGGAAGATAAAAAATAGTAGTAGTGTAAGAGATTTTTAAAGTCTTGGATTTTTGCCATCTTGCTCCATCCATGATCAACGCAACTTTATTAGCCGGGCACTTCTTTACACGCTCAGACAAAAATACATTCATATGCTCAGCATCGAGATTAGGAAAAATTAGACTAAGAACCTGTATTCATGAATAAAAAAGTGTGATATAAAAGGCTTGAAGGTGTAGAAGATGAATTATCCAAGCGATTTAAAAGAGAGAGAGTGAGATGTGATAAAGCATCATTTTGATAGCGGCAATTACAAAAATAGAAGCAAATACAACAAAAAAGAGAGAGCTAATGCAGTATATTATATAATCAAGAGCGGTTGTCAATGGCGCATGCTACCAAAAGATTTTCCACCATATTCGACGGTACATTCGGATGCATGAACTTGTTAAGACAAGCCGAATTAAGTATGAAAGGAGTAAGAATCCCAGCTATAGCATCATTCACAAAGGGTTAAACCCGCAGGTGCCTCAGAAAAAAGGACGTACGGTGTAGGTTGATAGGCAAGGCAATCTGCTCCATATCACGGTTCATAAGGCCAATACGCATGACACTAGTTGCTGGGTGCAGAGTTTTTTAGGAAGCGTTGTAAAAATATCCTACATTAAAGGA
>NZ_ARPM03000029.1 GCF_000388175.3 Holospora undulata HU1
ATGTGGGGAAAAAAGATACGTAAACGGCATAGTGGTGTTGATAGGTAAGGCAATCTGATCCATATCAAGGGTTCATAAGGCCAATGACACAGGTGCTGGGTGCGGAGTTTTTAAGGAAGCGGTGCAAAAATATCCTACATTAAAGGAAGTGTGTGTAGATGCTGGATATAGAAAACCCATGGAGGCATTTGTGAGAACTCTATTGAATAAATACTATAGCAATCTCAGAGCACATATCTCAAGAATGGGCCATACTTCCAAAGTGTTGGATAGTCGAAAGAACATAGGATAGCTAAATCCTTTTCGAAGGGTATCTAAAGATTATGAAATTACCCTAGCGACTGCTGAAAACATGAGTATGATAGCCCATTCCATGATCCTATCAAGTTAGCTAAATCATGAATACAGGCTCTAAATGGACAAATACGAAGCGGTGCATATACTTTTCACAATTGTATTTTTTAACTCGTGCATAAGTTTTTTATATAGAGCCATAATTTTTCGACCGGGTTAAGCTCCGGTGAATATGAAGGAAGATAAAAAATAGTAATATTGTCAGGGATTTTAAAAGTCTTGGATTTATGCAATCTTGCTTCATCCATGATCAACGCAATTTTATTAGACGGATACTTATTTACACACTTAGATAAAAATACATTCATATGCTCAGTATCGATATTAGGCAAAATCGAGATTAAGTAAAATCAGACTAAAATTACTGCCGTCAAACGTTAACTGCGTTATAAAGATAGAAATTTTGGTAACCTATTTTAAATAGAATTTTTGGCCTGGTACCGCGCTTATACCATCTGTGACTTTTGGAATGAGCGCCCAATCTCAATTCATCAAAAAACAATATGTGCGATGGCGTGCACTTAGCTATTTCCCGGCTAATATTTTTTTAAATTTAGCAAATTATGTTTTGCTCTTGCTTGAAATGTTTAGGACGAGGCTTAATATAGAAGCAATTTAGCTTATTGATCTCTTGATGAACGGTTGACTTGCTAATTTTTATATTAAAGACATTTTATAGTTTTATTCGAATTGTATTTGTGGTTAACTGACTATCGACTTTTAACCATTCCAAGATTTACTTTATTTGCGTAGCGTTAAGTTTGTTTTTCCTTTTGCGCTTTGCAGGTGCGTTAACTCTTTCTATCGATCCGGCTTGACCCACGAAGTCAGAGTGGTTCTAGTTATGTCGTAAATTTTTCTTCCCCAGCCTTCTGTACTTGTACATAGCCATATCAATGCCGCTTTCATCAATATATACAAGACTTGGATACGATATATATTTTATCGATTCTTGATACAGACTTCACTTTTCTTTACTTGCTTCCACGTGCGAAAAGTCTTTTTTTTAAGCTATAAGCCTAATCTTTTTAACCAGAAACTGATTGTAAAAACACCCCCAAAAATTCTTGAACAGCTTTTTTCAAGGTCATATCTAGGTTTTCTTTGACGTACTCTTCTATCTTTTCTAAGTTCAATCTTTTTTTCTGAGCCAAGCACGCTTCTTAGGAAAATAACTGACTTCTTGTCTGTATTTTCTATGCCAATTTTCTATGCCACATGCCTATCGCTGATACACTTATTTTAAATATGCGATGCTTTAATATACCCGCCCCTCATCTAAATTTACCCTTTGTCTTAAATCGTTGCGGTAGCTCTTTGTCATTTTCCTTTTATTTTAACAAAAAATTACACCTAATTCAACCTAAATTACTATAGTTATGAATAATCCCTCTTTTCATAAATCCAAGAGAAACAGAGAATTAATAAAATCTGCACAGTATAATTTTTCTACCTCCTTACTCTCCTGATTTTAATCCAATAGAAAAATTCTGGGCTAATATGAAGAGGAGGATTGAATGTCAAATTAATGCATTTCATAAACTTTATGAGGCTTTTTCTTCTTTCTTCCAAATCCCATCTTCAGGCTAAATGACTATAATGAACCAAAGTTTGTCCGGATTAAACGCTTTGGTCCATGATGCCTTAGTCTTTTTCGAGCATTGGTAAGACAAAAAGCTTTATCCTTCAACTCTTTTTATCATTCTTTGGTTTACGGTTTTAGATTCAGGCAGAGATTCGACAAGTTTTTTATGAAAATTCTTCAATTCGTCTGGAAGGCTGTTTAAAAAGTAAAAATTATATTCTAATTTTTCTCCCAGCGTTTCTTTAAACGTTTCAGGAAAATCCTCGAAGCTCATTTTCGTGAAATTTAGGTAAAACAAAAAGCTTTTGTGGTCCTCAATAAACATTTTTGTAAGAAGATCATCTTGTGTTTTTTGGTAACTAAAGCATGAATATTCGTTTGCTTTTTTATCTTTAATTATTTGCATTAAACATTCCAAATCTTTTCCTTTAAATATTCTGAAAATAGCGTTTAAAGGAACGCCTTCTTTTGATAAATGATTTAAAGAATTCCAAATAAGCCTTGGGCTTTCTTTTTCTAATTTTTCTAAGTTTTTTTTAAAATTCAAGTATCGAAAAAATATCGGGGCGCTCTTGCTCATTACCTCAATCCATCTACTTTTTACCCTATCATCTAACTGATCTATTGCTTCAAAACATACCGAAAGAACTTTTTCATTTTTCATAAACGAGTACTGGTTTTCAGTTAATACATCGATTACGGATGTTTCGTATCCACACTTAAAAAGAACGAAAAAACTTTCTTCTAAATAGGGAATAAGTTCTTTTCGTAATCTTTCATTTTCAAACACACAATTAAAGTGCCCAACCCCAGAATATTTAATAAAACTTGAAAATTTTTCAAAATTTTCACGTTCACACCAGCACGGTTTTTTAAAAGAACTAATCAAAAAGTTAAAAGCTTCATCAGAAAAATCAAAAAGTAGAGCTAACGGTTTTTTTGTAAGTTCTGCTGGTTGGGCTGAAAAAGATTTTTGATGTCGATTTGCACGATAAAAAGAACAGTAAACAAAATTTGATTTTAGTTGATCGGGAATAAGTTCAAAAAAAACATCAATTTTCGAAGAACTTAGAACACTCACTCTTTCAAAAACTCTTTGAACAATGTCTTTTCTTGCTTCTTTTAAGAGTGAATAAGAAAGTGAATCTCCTTTTTCATCTTTACATAAATCATGTAAGCATTGTGCAATTTTTCTATAATCGATGCACTCTGTGCTTTCTATTTTTTCATTAAGAAAATCTTTCAAAAATTTTTCACTACCCTCTGCGTTAGAAAACGCCTGAACCGAAAGCAAGCATACAAGCAACCAAAACAATCTCATAAAAAATATCAGCTAATTTCTACTTTGAAAACATATGGAAAATTATAAAAAAAATCAAGAGAAAATATAAATAATAAATAAATAAAATTTTTTTTCTTTATTTTTATATAGAAAAAAAATAAAAAATAATTTTATGTAAATGAATTTTCATGTACACGCAAGACTTTTAACCACAGATAGCATGATTAATTTTCAATGTTTTATTAACGTGAAGTGCAGCAAAAATACTCAGTGTTACCTCCGGCATTTCAAGTGATCGCGTGTTTGCAAGGGGGGCGAAATCTTGCAAACCAATGGCGGTGTGGAGCGTTATTTTGTTCAACGGAAAAGGGGGTATCTTTTCCCTGAAAGAGGCTGTTGCTTGGAATAATTTTATTAAAACCTGCCCAATGATCTGCGCAACAAAATAAAATTTTCTATTTTTTTAATCGTTCAAAAAGTCGTTTGAATGTTTGACTCAAGCGATCACCAAATTCCTAATCGACAAGCTGTTTTCCAGCACGATTCTAGACTTTAGAAATCCAAGCTTTAAAAATCCAATTTTTTGCTTCTTTTTTTTTAATAATGCAAAAATTTTGGCGCATAGCCTTGATTATAAGGTGCCCCCCCTCTTCAAAACTGAGGTCGCGCTGACCCCCTCGAATAAAACCGCTTTTAAAGCACTCCTAACATTCACAAAATGTAAATACAATCATTTTTAGAGACTTTTAAAAGAATCCCTTTACCTGTTCTAACAAAAACATCTTTAGTTAAAGCTAAATCAGTATAAAAAAATTACGAAAAATGGAATTGAAATAAGTGATCAATTGAACAAGTTAATGTTTTTCTTATGTGTTTGGGGTGGGCCCATTTTTTCTCAATTTGATTGAGATCAGGGAAGTATGGAGGCAAATAAAGCAAACTATGACCTGCATCTTCTAGAATCTTTTGCAGATCTTTCCCTTTATGGAAAGCGGCATTATCCATAATAACACCTTCACCAGACCTTAGTTCCTTGATCAGAAACCTACACAAGCTTGGAATAATAAAGTATCGCAAGATCCGTTAAAACCCATTGGTGCTATCGGATTGTTCATACTCCCCCTCACTTTTTTTCAGGTAGTTTAAAAGATCGCTGAAATCAAAAAATAAGAGTTTATCTTTGATCCACCTGAGCCCCCTTGTGAAGTATGAATACAAAGATGAATAGAAAGGCGCTCTGACTGTTTTTTTGTAAGCA
>NZ_ARPM03000028.1 GCF_000388175.3 Holospora undulata HU1
TTTTTAAAAAAAGTATCCTTGCTACAAGAGGTGACACGCCATATGGCTGCTACTGTATGCAAGATACTGACATTTTCTCTAAGTAGATGTGATAAACTGCCAATTATTTTAAGTTTTTTTTCTTCTATATTAATTTTTTCGACCGTGTCATCTGTTTTTTCTATATCAATGTTTATTTTAGAATCAAGAGCAAGATCTAATACACTGAAAGCTTTTCCCAAATAGTTTGCAGAGGTGGTGTCTAAGTTAAGACTTTCTGACAAACGATAAAACAAGTCAATGAATGCACTGGAATTGCTGTGATTTAAAACTGTTAAAACATACTTTGCGTCATTTTTATTTAAACTAAACAAAACATCAAAAAATTTTCTCGGACTAACTTTTCCTAGAGCTGCTTTTAACGCTGTTGCCTCAGGAGTATTTCTGTTTAAAACATCGGAAAGTAATCTTTGAGAATTGGAACTATCTAAAAGCATTCTTGAAGCGTCGTCTTGATTCAGCGGCTCTGCCTCAAAAGGAATGCGACTTTCTGTAATATTATCTTTAGCATTAAGCATTTTTGCTAAGGAACGATCAAGCGCATCTGCCTTTGTGCACCAAGAATTAAGATCAGCTCTTTGAAGCTGAACTTCTTGAGACTGATTAGAAAAACCAGAATTAGATTGCTGGTTCTTATTACCAGGGGAAGCTTGAGCGACATTTTCAACAAAGCTGCCTCCAAAACTACTTAGTATTAAAACAAGTAAAAATTTTTGATTCATAAATAAAATTAGCTTTTTCTACTTGTTTATTTTAATACAAAATTAACAAAATTTCAAGACTTTATTTAATTTTTATGATCTAATTTCTGCGGACTGCGTTTGAGGAAATTTTTATTGAGAATTTTTTCAAAAATATGAATAACTATAACTCTTCTTTTGCTTTAATTCCCAAAAGTGCTAATCCTTGTTTCAAAACGATGGCTATAGCTTGAACCCATACTAAATTTTCTAAAGAACGCTCTTTCTCTTGCCTGTCTAAAAACCGAAGTTCTGCTTGATGATTTCCCTGTTGCCATACACCATGGAAACATTGCGCTAGTTTATAAAGACCTGAGCAAAGGATGTGAGGTTCTCTAGATTGAGCAGCATTGTCAACAAGACGGGGAAAATTTAACGCAAGTCCTATTCCTTCTTTATATTCTTTTCCCCAGGAACTGATTTTTATATCTCTCCACCATTCTTTTTCTGCAAGAAAGGGCCAAAGGTGTACCCCATGACGCAATACCGAACAACATCTTGCGTGCGCATATTGAATATAAAATATTCCATTGTCTTTTGTGCACGCTTTCATTTCTTGAATATCTAAATCAAAATGCGTATCTGCTTTTTTACTAACCATAAAAAATCTAAACGTATCTGCGTCGACGTACTGCAAAATATCTTGAATAGAAACAAAAGTTCCGGTACGTTTTGACATTTTTATGGGGCGTTTTTCAGAAAAAAATCTTACCATTTGACAACAAATCATCTCTAAATGAACAGAGTTTTCCGCTAAAGCTTCAATTGCACCTTTAAGACGCGTAACATGACCTATATGATCTGCTCCTAAAATGTCAATACAGATGTCAAATTTTCGGCGCACTTTATCCATATGATAGGCAAGATCGGCTGCAAAATAGGTCCAAGTACCATCAGGTTTGCAAAGCGCTCTATCTTGGGCGTCTCCCCACAAGGTCGTACGTAATAAAGGTAAAGGCTGACACTGGATGGAGGTTAGCGAATTATTGGATTTTGGAGCATCCATGATGCCTTCATAAACCCACCCCTTTTCTTTTAGCTTAGAAAAAACAGAATTTATTGCTCCATACTGATACAAAAAGCGCTCGCAAGTAAAAACATCATGACAAATATTTAATGCTTTTAGATCTTCTTGAATCAGATGCATAACGTGTTGTACCGAAAAAATACCAATATATGGCTCCCAAACTGATTCAGGAACATGAACCCATGCATCTTTTTCTTGTTCTACAAGGGTTTGTGCAATGTATTGGATATATTCTCCAGGATAAGATTGCAAGTCTTCTTGAGCGTACCCTAATAGCGTTTTGTATGCACTATAAACAGATTTTGCTAACAGTGAAATCTGGTTTCCTGCATCATTTACGTAATATTCCCGGGTTACTGTATACCCCGCGCTTTCCATGATGTTTGCTAAAACATCCCCTACTACGGCGCATCTTCCATGACCTACATGCAAAGGACCAGTGGGATTTGCAGAAACATATTCAATATTGACAGAAATTCTTTTTTCAGGATTTTGGCCGTATGTCTGAAAATTTTCTAAAATTTCTTTCGTCCATAGTCCCCATAAGCAAGGCTCTACTGTGATATTTACAAATCCTGATCCAGCAACTTCTGCTTTTTTTACTCCTTTGAAAGATTGAACATGGCCACAAATTCGCTGAGCAATATTTACAGGAGACTTTTTAAATTTTTTAGCCGCAGAAAAAGCTCCATGAGTGGTAAAATCTCCGTGGCTTCTTTGCGTTAAAAGAATAAAATCTAGTTCTATTCCATCGTAGCCTTCCTGGATTAATTGATTTTCTACCCAAGTTTTAAGTGCGAAAAGAAATTTTTCCATACACAAAAATAAAATTTTATATCTTTTAAGTGTAGCAGCTTTTAGTTTTAAACACTATGGCTTATTCTGTAAGAGTGCCATACATTTTAAACGAAAAGGCACGATAAAAACGAGCTAGCAATAAAGCAACCTAAGGAGTTTATACCAAATCCCATCACTAAATGCACAGAGATACAGACGTTTGAGGAAGAGCGTATAATATTATAATAAAATTATAAGGACAAAGAATGGCTTATGTGTCGAAATTAATAGAAGATTATGCTGTTGAATTTCTACCCCAAAGTTTAAAACGGATTGGAAAAGATGCTTTGTTGGGGGAAAAATTGCAGGCTGTAATAGCGAAAGTATACTAAATCAAGCTGAAAGTGTTGGACTAATGCGTTGAAAGTTTTCATTGACGCGCTCGACAAGATCCATGGCGATGTTGTCCCAGGTTTGGTCAAAAAAATACAGCATACTCTTGCAAAACTCTTTGGCAGAGACGAAAAATTGATTATTTCGCACATGTTCTTCGATGGGGGTATGGCATAAGTGTTAAAAGTGGTAGAGATAGATATTATGAGTATAAAATTTTAATTTTATAATGATGTATTGATATATGGTTAAAGAGACTAGGAAAACTTTACGATGTCAATAGATATAATAATAAAATCACCGGAGAATTACTATTCAAAGGTTTACTGAGATTAATACTCCTTGGCAAGAAAACTAGTTTAAGAATGTTAGAAAAGCTAATCAACCAAGGGTTTGGATCAATGCAAAGTGGCATTGAAGCGACATATAGTGGCATTTCAAAGCGGTTAAAAGTAATCAAATGGGAGTATTTTGAAGGAATATATAAAGATTTAGTGAGTAAGGTTG
>NZ_ARPM03000027.1 GCF_000388175.3 Holospora undulata HU1
CAACCTTACTCACTAAATCTTTATATATTCCTTCAAAATACTCCCATTTGATTACTTTGAACCGCTTTGAAATGCCACTATATGTCGCTTCAATGCCACTTTGCATTGATCCAAACCCTTGGTTGATTAGCTTTTCTAACATTCTTAAACGAGTTTTCTTGCCAAGGAGTATTAATTTCAGCAAACCTTTGAATAGTTATTCTCCGGTGATTTTATTATTATATCTATTGACATCGTAAAGTTTTCCTAGTCTCTCTAACCATATATCAATACATCATTATAAAATTAAAACTTTATACTCATAATATCTATCTCAACCACTTTTAACACTTATGGGGCAATGCCATAGGCGCTTTAATTAGCAAATACAATTGCAATTGGGGTGATATCTGGCTTGCAAAGGGGGTTGGGTGCTACCAAACCTTCCAAAAGAAAGCGGTAGTGTTATGGATAATACTACTTTCTATAAAGGAAAACTATGCAAAAGATGCTATAGTTTACTTTATTTGCCTTACTATTCTCCAGATCTCAATCCTATTGAGAAAAAATGACCCTAAGCCAAACATGTAAGAAGAACATTATCGTAACCTTTTTATACTGATTTAGATATAGTATCCAAATAATGTTATTTTTCATTTCCTCATCAACAATTTGATTGGTGTTACGTTCTTTATCTTCAAGAATATTTTGAGCGTCTATTCCTTCAACACGCCGGCTAGCTTGTCTGCAATCAGAAAGAATATAACTCTGACTGGCACGCCCGCGCATCCACGGCCAAATTTAACTTCGTGTTGAGCCCCCTTTTGTGCAGGCTCATGTCCTGGCCTGCCTTCCTTAGCCTTTGCTGCATAAGGATGCACTTTTATATGGCTGGCATCCATCATCAGTCACTCATAGTCTGGATCAATACTCAGTTTTTCTAAAAGATTTTCCAAAATTGTCTTTATCTTTCCATCTGAAAAATCTTCTGTGCGTATTTTTCCAATCTCCATAATTAGGGAAAAGATCTCGCCAAGGAGACCCCGTTCTTAAAATCCAAAAAACAGCGTTGAAAATTCACGATTGCCCTTTGCTTTTCCTCCCCAACTTCCCTTTTTTCCTGGTAAATACGGCTCTAGCATTTTTCAAGATTTCTCTGATGTGTTGTATCTTTTGTGCGATTGTGTCATCTCTTTTAAAAAATAAAATTTCTGATTTTCATTATTATCATGTTTTATCTTGTGACGACACTATCTAAGTTTAGCAAAAAAATTCTTAATCAAATAGAACGGAATTTATAAAGATATTTAATCATAATGCTCCAAAGGGTTCTTTTTAGGGGGAATCATGACCTTGTGTCCTTTTTTTAAGTTTTTTTGCCGCATACGTTCACCGAAAAGCACTCCATTCCCATTCCTCCTCTCTAGATCGTAGTCCTGACCTTTTGTCAAGCAAAAATCTGTGGAATTGCCAATAGCATGGTTTTGGGCATCATAGATTTCACGGATCTTGGTGCCCATCTTTTTTTAGTGCTCGCGCTGCGTTGATGAGCGGGCACTATCATTGAATCGATTATCGCATACTCGGTTTCAGCATCACTGGCTAAGATTTCAAAAACGTTTTTCCACACGCTTTTTGACTCTAACGGATATGTATTTTTGAATCTTTTTACGGGTTTTCTGCGTGATAGCGGTACAAAACTGCTTCCACAAACAGTCTTTGGCTTCATTCCCTTGTATTTATCCAGAGAAAAGATCCTTTATCCTATTCCACCGATCATCTTGCAACGTATAACGTCTCATTTAACACTCCTCTCTTTTGAATTTTTATTAAATATTCAAAAAAATTAACTTAATGGAGGGGAAGTCTTGGCTAAGGACTTGCTGTAAATTTTGAACATGGAACAATGCAGAACGATATGAAATACTGACATTCCAATAATCCATCCCAACTCATGGTTGAAGTGGAAAAAGAATCCTCCTAAGATAGAACAGTTAAAAGAAATAGGAAAAGTGATCATTCTTGCGCAACTTATTTTGTGAAGAAACATTACTATTCCTTTAGGGTAATAGCGATTAATCAAAAAAGGAAGAAAAAAAACTAAAAAAACGATACCAGGAAGGATAAACAACAAGCAAGAATGATAATTTAAAGGACAATGAGAGAAAGATTGGCTTGTTAAAAAATAAAATCCCAATCCTAAAAAGAAAGAGATCAGAAGAAACACTGAACCAAAAGTACCGGAAATGATCAATGATAAGTACGGATAATAAAAATAAAAATTTGAAGAAAAAATTTTTATAAAAAAATAAAATCCTAATACAAAAATAAGAGAGCTAAGAAAAAAGATAGCTTCTTTTGAAAATAAATAAAAAAAAGAACGAATCCAAGAGCTGTGAAGTGTAGAATTTGGTATTTCGTCTAAATCTTGAATGAGCTCCTTTCTTAAAGAGGGAGAAAATTTTGCAGCGCCATTTGTAAGAAATAAAGGTTTATAAAGCCAAAAGCTTAGACACATAAACATAAAAGGAATAACACTTATAGCCCCTAATTTTATCGCAAGGATGATTTTTGGTTCTAAGTGTGTTTTTTTAAGAAGATCTGCAACTATTCCAAAAGCTATCGAAGCAACCATAGGGGGAAAAATATACAGTAAAGTTTTTGCGCGTATTAAAGAAGCTTTATAGAAAAAACTTGCCCAATCAGTCTCTTTAGATATTTTTTTAGTAGCCCACTGTAATAAAAAAAAAAGAGTATCCTACTTCTAGAAACGCAGCAAGTACGTCACAGAAGAGGTTAAAAATAGGAACTCTCCCGTAAAGAAAGCAGCCCACTCCAAAAGACATCATCGAAAGAACTACTATAAAAGTTCCTACTAATATGAGATTTGGAATAAAAACGACATAATACCAAAAAAAATAAAATGGCACAAAAACCGTTATGAGCATCTTTAAAACTTTTTTAAATCTTTTAAAAATTCCAGGACTGTATAGATCAGAAATCAAATCTTCATACTGCTGAACAAGCAGAGTGCTTAAATAGGATTGATCTGAATCAGATTTTTTTAAATTGCATTTATCTTCTATTTTTGACATACAAAATATTTTTTTATTTTAACTTAAGATTTATCATTATATAATTAAAGAATACAATGCGCAACTTAACGATTTTGAAAACTTTAACCAAAGATAGCATGATTAATTTTCGAGGTTTTATTAACGTGAGGTGCCGCAAAAATACGCAGTGTTACCTCCAGTATTTCAAGAGATCTTGTGTTTGCAAGGGGGGGCGAAATCTTGCAAACCAATGGCGGTGTGGAGCGTTATTTTGTTCAATGGGAAACGTTTTATCTTTTTCCTGAAAGAGGCGGTTGCTTGGAATAATTTTATTAAAACCTTCTAGAGGATCTTTGCAATAAAATAAAATTTTCCGTTTCTTTAATCGTTCAAAAAGTCGTTTGAAAGTTTGAATTGAGAGATCACCAAATTCCCAATCGATGAGCCGTTTTCCAGAACGATCCTAGACTTTAGAAATCCAAGCTTTAAAAATCCAAAATTTTTACTTCTTTTTTTAATAATGCAAAAATTGATCGATTTCCTTGACACTACCTTTGTCTTCTGGGGATGGCTCAATTTTTGTGCATAGCCTTGATCCTAAGGTGCCCGCCCACTTCAAAACAGCGGTGGCGCTGACACCAAAAAGCTGAGCAATTCGGTTCATTGAATGGCCGCTTGCGTATAAATACTTTTTTATTACTAGACGTGATCTGGGGCGGAGTGATAATATTTTACGAAAATTTTCAGTTTTTCTTTAAGAGAATGAATCTTTGGTGGAGGAATTTATTTGTATTAAAAAAAATTATGTGGAAGCCTATTTCTGGCTTATTGACCACATAAGATATCTACCCACTAGGGTTTCCCTTCCCTTAAAAGCAGAAGAAAGCGCGTGCTTTTGAGTTTTGTTCTATCACTGTTTTTACAGAAAGCTTATGCTTTTGTTCATGCAGAGGTTTGTTATGATAAAATATTCACTGGCATGTTTTCTTTTATATTTTTATCAAATAACGTGTCCAGGCAATACTCTCCTTGATCAGCAATAAGAGATTCAATGCGATTTTTATAAACGATTATTTCTGCATTTTCTGGATTAGCGGCTTTTATGTCAGCTAAAAGACTGTAATATCCTTTTAGTGATGCTTTGAGAGTGTCTTTTATTGAAGAAATTTTCTGATATTTTGCAACTAATGCAGTTTGATCTTTTTCTATATGGTAAACTCTTAATGCTTCTGGGAAAGAATCTGGAGCTTCAAATTTATCGGTCATTTTTATAATCAAGTTTATAGTAGCAAAATAATAAGGTTTCAATTGATTAAGAACTACATAATTTTTTATTGTCGTGATATCTTGTAATGTAAAATCAATTCTTGAATTCAATGTCACGATAGAAGTCTTTAAGTTAAGATCTTGTTCTTTTGTTTGGGCTAGTAAAATTCCCAACTTTTCTTTATCTTGCACAAGATTATTAATAAGAGAGTTGATGGATGTTACATTAGATTCCCACGATGGCGCTGCATCATCATCCTTGCCAATTGCTTCAGTAGTTGCTTTTGTAAGATCGCTAATCTTAGTAATATTATCGTTAACATCAACTTGTAAAGCGTTAAAGATTTCAACTTTTTGAGACAAAATTTTGCTATAAGAGTCTTGAATTGTTGAGGGAAGCGTTTCCTGATAAGCTGCAATAGTTTGAATCTTTTGGGCGATCGTATTAAGCGTAGTTTTGATTTGGGTCAAAGTGTTTTGAAAGATTTCGTCTTGTATATTGTTTACGCCTTCAATAGATTGAAAAATATTGCTATATTCCGCATTTATTTCCTTGCTTTCTTTTTCTAACGCTTGATAAAGAGGGTCAATAATGGTATTAAAAACTGTGACTTCTCCTTGAGTTATAACGTTATTCAATCCTTTTTCAAAATCGCGTTTCTTCTTCGGATAGTCTTTGTCAACACTACCTTGTAATGCAGAAATTTTAGTGGTTATGTTTTTAATAAATCCTGCCTTAACTGATTTAAGTTGCGTTATTTTTCCTTCTAATTTTTTTAGATCTTCTTCCCAAGTTTCGAAGGTATAAAAAAGTTTTACTAGCCCAGAATCTTCGCTGACAGAATCAGAAATTAACCGGAAAGGAATTGTATATTTTTTTGGACTATTAACCAATTCATTCAGATCTCTTGGTTCTTCTCCCGGAAGGTTTTTTGCGATTTCATTTATTGAATTAAAAACTGTGCGAATTTTATCTTTTTTTAACTTAATAGTAGCAAGTGTGTTGAGAGTGGTGGAATACAACGATAACATATTGTTTAGTTTTGCGTCTTCTGTATTAGCATTTCCTATCTCAGCATTTTGAAAATAATCTATGAGCTTTTTTACAGTTTCTGACAGTGAGATGTAAGAATACTCTTTTAAGCCTGAAAGAGCATTTTTTGCTAGGTTAATATTATTTGCGTAAAAATCACCAAGCTCTTGAACTCCTTTAAGCTGTGTTTCTAATTTTGCTATATCAACTTTATTTCCTGAAGCAGAAACGTCTTGTGCTTTACTTATCATTGTATCAATTGCAAGAGGGCGATTTTCAAGGCGAATACTACTGATTTTTTGAAGGGTTTCACCAGACATAATCCCATAATCGTCTAATCCCAATAAAATATACTTTCTTGAATCATCTTGAAAACGTTGTGGGGCTCCTCGACTATCAAGCACATTCAAAGGAATGTACAAATTCCCTTTATAAAATTTTTTCTGATTTTGAAGAAAATCAAAATTCGTTTTTTGCTTATTTATATTCTCTCCAAATTTTTTTGGTTCCATTAAATACATGTGATCTATATCTACTTCTTGATTTTGATTTTTACAGTAGTTAAAGATCATGTTATTATCTCTTGCTAGATCCGTGTTTGGGTCCCTATAAAATTTGTATGAGAGGTACCGTGTGATACCAGAATCAAAGGTTGGAGTGTATCCCGATTTACTTGGAAAGGTTTCAGAAATGTTTTCAACTTTTCCGTGTTGATCTAAACAGTACGCGGAGATTGCATGAAAATCATTTGCGTCTAAAACTACGGGTACGGGCGCAACAATAGATTCCAGTTTATTTGATCCTCCGCTGCTGCCTCCAGAAAAAGCTGTTTCTATGTAGCCCAAAAAATATATTAAAAGGTATATTCTTCTTAGATTTAATGATTTTTTTTTATTAATTAAAAATTTCATTATTATTAACTGTTGTTTTTTTATAATATTACAACATTATTATAAAAAAAAAATTATTTGAATAATAAAATAAAAGTATTGTATTGTATATTAATAGTATTATGAATATTAAAGTGTTTTATTATTAAAAAAATGAGGCTTTTAACCAAAGATAGCATGATTAATTTTCAAAGTTTTATTAACGTGAAGTTCCGCAAAAATACGCAGTGTTCCCTCTAGCATTTCAAGTGATCGTGTGTTTGCAAGGGGGGGGCGAAATCTTGCAAACCAATGGCGGTGTTGACCGTTATTTTGTTCAATAGACAACGTTTTATCTTTTCTCTGAAAGAGGCAGGTGCTTGGAATAATTTTATTAAAATCTGCCCAATGATCTGCGTAACAAAATAAAATTTTCCATTTTAAATCGTTCAAAAAGTCGTTTGAACGTTTGACCCGAGTGATCACCAAATTCCCAATCGATGAACCGTTTTCCAGCACGATCATGAGATTTAGAAATCCAAGCTTTAAAAATCCAATTTTTTTGTTTCTTTTTTTAAATAATGCCAAAATTCATCAACTTTCTTGACAATACCTTTGTCTTCTGGGGGCAATTTTGGCGCATAGCCTTGATTATAAGGTACCCCCCTTCAAAACAGCGCTCGCGCTGACACCAAAACGCTGAGCAATTCGGTTCATTGAAAGACCGCTTACGTATAAAACGAAGAATTGGAGTTTGTCTTTCTCGGGCTCACCTCGTGAAATTTTTTCCACATTTTTTACATAATTTATATATTTTATAAGTTTTTCTAAAATAATAAAATTTAAAATCATTTCAGATAGGGTATAAGGAATAAAATTTATGCCTAATTTTGAAAAAATAATTCAAAGACAAAGATCAAGGGTGGCGTCTACTTCTTAAGAAAGAAAATAGCTCTGCAATGTCAAGGATGATTTTTAGGTGAGATTTATTCATTTTTTTATTCTTTATTTAGGTGTTGATGCATTGAAAAGGCTAAAAGTTAATTTTTTTTTAAATGCAAGACACGAGTGATTTTTAAATTTAAGTTAAAAATTGATAAATATTATTTGATTCAGAAAAAATAATCGCATTGACTTTTTTGATCTTTTCCTTTATCTTTGCGCTGTGAAAATCAAAGGTTTGATTTTATGTTTGAAAAAAAATTAAAAATTAGTTTTTTTATAAGTTTTATTTTTTCTGGAATTATAAGTTTTTCTATGGAAAATAGTGCACAAGCCTCAGGTCATATTTGGAACTTTAATGGTTTGACAGATAATTCTGATTCGAGTTCAGATGATGAGTTAGGCTCGGATGGGGAATCTTCTTTGAAACTTTCTTTTGGGCCTCATAATTTGAGTTCTGGTGATGCGAGAGGTAATCTTGAAAATTCCGATAGTGAACATTGCGAGCAAGAAGATGATAGGAATCTAAATTTACCCACTCATTTCCTTACTAATTTGGATTTGGATCATATTTTACTTCAAGAAAAACGAGGAATTATGTTGGATCAAACTCAGCAAATGGCACTGATAAAAAAAGTTGGGGAATGCGCTTTGGATAATTTGCTTTGCTTAGAGCAAAATAAAGATCTTTTATCTAAGGAAAATACCGGTATTGAATTAGACAAAATCTCACCGGTAATACATGAATTGAACGAGCCTCATCCGGTAATACATGAATTGAACGGGCCTCATCCGGTAATACATGAATTGAACGAGCCTCATCCGGTAATACATGAGCCAAATGAATTTCCCCCAGAACCATATCATGAAGCAGCAGAAGAAGGAGAAAGTTCATTTTCTCAAGATCCAAAATTAGTAAAAAAAATAAAGCCTAACGAAGATCAAAAAGAAAAATGATTTAAGTGGAAATGGGGGGTAATCTCTTAGAGAGAAGTTCCTGGTTATAGAAAAATGCAGAGAAAAGGGCTAACTTTATGTTTTAAAAATTCCTTATAGCGCTTTTGAATTGTATAAATAGAAATGTGTTTGCTTTGATAAAAAATATTTTTTGATTTTTATTATAAAGTCTTTATAATTACAATTTAGTACATTGGAAGAATTTTAAATTTTGAGCGATTTGCATTCTGTGTTTAAAGGGTATACGGTGATAGAAAAATCTCAGCGTCCCTTTGAAATTGTTTCACCTTTTGAGCCTTCTGGACATCAACCTCAGGCAATTAAAGCGTTAGCAGAAGGAGTTTTAGAAGGAAGAAGAGATCAAGTTTTGCTTGGAGTTACAGGGTCAGGAAAAACGTTTACCATGGCACAGGTTATCTCTAAGGTACAACGTCCTACGTTAATTTTGGCTCCAAACAAAACTTTAGCAGCGCAGCTGTATGGGGAAATGAAATGTTTTTTTCCCAAAAACGCAGTTGAGTATTTTGTATCTTATTATGATTATTATCAGCCAGAAGCTTATGTTCCATCCAGTGGAACGTATATTGAAAAAGAGTCTTCTATTAATGAACAGATAGAGCGCATGCGTCATAGCGCCACCAGGGCGTTATTAGAAAGAAAAGATGTTGTGGTTGTTGCAAGTGTATCCTGCATTTATGGCTTGGGAGCAGTAGAATCTTATCAAGGAATGGCTATGGAACTTCAAGTAGGGCAACGCGTTCTTCAATCTGAGGTTCTAAAGCAGCTTGTTCAGATGCATTATAAACGAAATGATATTGGGTTTAAGCGGGGAATGTTTCGCGTCATGGGGGATCGCGTAGATGTCTTTCCTTCTCATTACGAAGATCATGCTTGGAGTTTATCTTTTTTTGACGAAGAGCTAGAAAGTATTCACGAGATTCATGCTCTTACTGGGGATCGCGTTACGAAATTGGAAAAAATTTTGGTTTTTCCCAATAGTCACTATGTGGCTCCAGGTCCCACTGTGTTTCAAGCCATCCAAGGAATAAAAGAAGAGTTAAAAAGTCGATTGCAAGAGTTTAAAGCAGAATCTCGTCTTGTAGAAGCTCAACGGTTGCAAGAGCGTGTGAGTTTTGATCTAGAAAGTCTTGTCCATATGGGAACATGTGCTGGGATTGAAAATTATTCTCGTTATTTAACCGGGCGTCCTTCGGGGGCTCCCCCCCCTACATTATTTGAATACCTTCCAAAGGATGCGTTGTTTATTGTAGACGAGAGTCATGTAAGCGTTCCTCAAATTCGTGCTATGTCAGCAGGGGATGGTGTTCGAAAGCGCACTCTTGCGGAATACGGATTTCGACTACCTTCTTGCGTTGATAATCGTCCTTTGCATTTTGATGAATGGGACCGTATGCGCCCTTCTAGTATTTTTGTTTCTGCTACCCCAGCAGCTTGGGAAATTACGCAAGCACACGGAGAAGTTGTTGAACAGCTAGTACGGCCAACAGGATTGTTAGATCCCGTATGCCAAGTGCGTCCTACCCATAATCAGATAGAAGATCTGATGAAGGCTTTAAGAGAGGTAAAAAAAGATGAAGGAAGGGCTTTAGTTACTACGCTTACGAAAAAGATGGCAGAAGATTTGTGTGCTTATTTAGAGCAAGCACACTTTAATGTGCGTTATATGCATTCTGATGTAGATACTTTGGAAAGAATTCACCTTTTACAAGATTTGCGAAAAGGAGTTTTTGATATTTTAATTGGTATTAATTTGTTGAGAGAAGGGCTAGATATTCCAGAATGTCAGCTAGTTGCCATCTTAGATGCAGATAAACAAGGGTATCTTCGTTCAAAAACTGCTCTTATTCAAACTATGGGAAGAGCTGCCAGAAATTTGAAAGGACGAGTTTTGCTTTATGCAGATACTATGACGCCATCTTTAAAAGAAGCCTTGGAAGAAACGCATCGGCGACGAAATTTACAAGCTTTGTACAATGAAGAACACGGTATTATTCCAAAAGCAACATTTTCTATGGCAAAAACGATTTTGGAAGAAGAAGTTTTGACGCCAAAAGTTTCAGAAAAAAAAATAGAAAGTTTTGTTCAGCGTTCGGATTCCATAGAAACATTAAGGATGGAAATGATCAAAGCAGCAGAATCTTTAGATTTTGAAAAAGCTGCAAAGCTTCGAGATTGGATCCTACAATTAGAAAAACAGTAGCGCTTATCTAGAAATAGAACATTCAAAATTTTTAATTTTTTGGTTCACTATTTTCGGCTGAACTAAGGGGTATCTAAAGCAAAATAAAAAGTAAAATATACAGCAAAAGCAAAATAAAATGATTTTAATTAATAATTTATGCTATATTCAGCAGATTTTCGGCATAGAGAGTTAGAAATCAGAAAGGAAGAGGGACTAAGCTTTAGAGAGGTGTGGCGTTGTTTTACAGTTTGGATCGCAAGCGTTATAAGGCGGTCGAAGAAAATTGCCTTCCAATACAAAAGGAACAAAATCAGCAACAAGCATAGACATGAAAGGTATTGAAAAAGGACGTGAAAGACTCTCCCGACGCAGCCCGTGCTGAAATGCTGGGCGCTCTGGAACGCATCGGCGTGACGTATAAAAAAAGCCCGCGTCATCCCAAGGTGGAGGTCGAAAAGCAAGGCATCTTTTACCAAAAGATTCAAGGCGCATCAAAAGGAAGGGCGCCCCATCGTTTTCATTGATAGGGGCGGATGTGCTCACGACGCGCCTTGCCTTGCATTTCATGGCTTGAAAGGTTATTGGCGAGGTTATTGGCACTTTGGCAGCCATGACT
>NZ_ARPM03000026.1 GCF_000388175.3 Holospora undulata HU1
AACTTCCAATTGGTGCCATCGAGCATTAAATGCATTTTAGGAACTGGCTCCCAAATGCTTGATATCAAGGCTTTTGAGAAGAGTCTTTTGAGAAGAGCCCAGAATCAATTCCTTGTCCTTTTAAAAAAACGCCTGACGCGTTCAAGCTTGGATTTTATTGAAGGTGGAGCGTTCATCTTGTGGATCAGCGCAGGATGCTGAATCTTTCGCTGATCGATCATACTAAGTACGAAGGTTCATTTGCATTAAACATTGTTGTTAATTTTTAATAAAATAGCCTCTCTTTCGGATCTTTTTAAGACCCTTCAAAAAAGTGAGGGGGAGTATGGGCTTGTGCAAAGACAGAAGGTTGGGGCAGAAACAGTAAAAATGCAGTATAATTTTTCTACCTTCCTTACTCTTCTGATTTGAATTCAATAGAGAAATTCTGGGTTAATAAAGAGGGGGATTGAATGCAATATACTAAATTTTAAGGCCCTATTCGACGCTATTTCGTGCTTCTTTGAAGTATCCAATTCAACCTAGATTACTATACGTCACGCCGAGGCGTTCCAGAGGTGAGTGTCCCCCATCCTGAGTGGCTTGCTTCCAGCCTTTCAGCACAGGCTACGTCGGGAGAGTCTTCCATGTTTATACTCGTTGCCGATTTGTTTCTTTTGTATTGAGGAACAATTTTCTTCCACCACCTTATAACGCTTGCGATTCCAACTTTAAAACAACGCCATTTTTCGTCAAAACTTAGTCCTTCTTCCTCTTTGATTTCTAACACTCTACGTCGAAAGTCTGCTGAATATTTCATAAATTACTAATTAAAATCATTTTATTCAGCTTTTGCTATATAAAGGCGAGTTTTTTTTAAAATTATATGCTGAGGTCAATATAAAAAATTGGAAATTTATTATTCTGTGTTGTTTTTTAGTAAAGATTTTTCTAAAATTTGTAAGATGCCCTTAACTTAAATAGATGTCATGTTTCACGATTTTATTTTTCATGGGCGGGACGCAATGGCTTTAGTCCAAAATCGTCTTTTGTGGTTTATTCAGGCATCTTTTGTGGGAATGGGGGTTTTGGTACTTAGATTGTGCTGGGTCAGTATTGCGCTTCGTTCTAAAGCCAAAATTGCTTTAGAATACTCTATGGAAAGGCGGGTCTTGCTGGACGCACAAGGAAAAGTTCTTGCACACAGTTTACCAAGTTTTGCGTTGGCAGCCAATCCTAAAAAAATTATGAACGTAAAAGA
>NZ_ARPM03000025.1 GCF_000388175.3 Holospora undulata HU1
AAGTGTTAAAACAAGTGTTAAAACAAGTGTTAACCCCACAGGAGCCTCAGAAAAAATAGGTATAGAAATGGGGGAAAAAGATACGTAAACGGCATAGTGGTGTTGATAGGCAAGGCAATCTGCTCCATATCACGTTCATAAGGCCAATGAAACAGGTGCTGGGTGCAGAGTTTTTAAGGAAGCGGTGCAAAAAATATCCTAAATTAAAGGGAGTGTGTGCAGATGCGGGATATAGAAAACCCATGGAGGCATTTGTGAGAACTCTATTGAATAAACTACAGCAATCTCAGAGCGTATATCTCAAGGATAATTATAACAGCTCATTCCATGATCCTATTAAGAAGGATAGCTAAATCATGAATACAGGTTCTAAGATATTAGCTATCACATTATTAAAAGTTTTGTTAATACTTGTTGGAATAAAGTTTGTGTGGATATGTTTTTAATTAAAAACTATTGAACTTCTGTTAAATTTTTGTTAATATTAAAAAGAAAAAAAAATATTTTTACGCGAATGAAAAAAAAATTTTTGCTGATTTGTATGACAAGTGTTTTTGGAAACTTTTTTATCCAGGGTATTGCTCAAAATGTTTACGCTGTTCCTTCACTTAATGGTGAGCTAAACAGATTTTATGCCTCTCTAACGGGTGCATTAACTTCTGGATCATCTCGTGTTAGCATTTCAGATGATCTTAAAAATTATTTTAATAATCCAGAAATCTTAGCCGACTACACTTCCCAGGCTTTAGCGCTGAAACAAACTTTAGAGACCGTTAGTTCAGAAAAATTGTTAGAAACTTTATTTTGTTTAGATGAAGGGACGTTAGCGTGCACTCTGAAAGTATTAGATCATGCCAAGGCGGAAATTTTAAATGACTCTTTAAAAGCTATTTCTCCAGAAAAGCTATTAAAAATATTGTTCGATTTGGAAGATAACAACGCTTTAGGGCGAGCTTTAAAAATTTTAAATCAAGCTAAACCGGGCGCTCTTAATAAATTATTTTCCGATGTATCGAAAAATTTTCATTTTGGTGGAAAAAAAGATTTCTCAGATCAAGACATTACTTGCCTAAGTAAAGCCTTGGTGGTGATGAATCGTGCGTCTAATTTGAACTTTGATATCGATGCAAATAAAGTGCGTGAAGTTTTGAACGATTTTGGAAAAAATGAGGATTCGTTAGAAACATTATTTTTTAAAATATTCAGAAATTTAACGTGGAATAAAGAAGCTTCGTATTGTTTTCATGTTGTATCCGTAGTAGAGCGTATCACTTCATTTGAAGATCAGTTAGGTTCAAAAAATAGAAATGAGCTTTCAAAAGCTTGCGTTGCGACTTTAAAAGACAAATTTTTGTTTTCTTTTTCAGAGTCTTTTAGAAAATTTTTAATTTCTAATCAAGAAAGTTTAGTTTGGATTTTCAATAATTCGATTTTAAATAGTTTTTTGGATAATGCATTTATTGTTCGAATCGTTAAGCAATTAAGTCCTTCAAGTCTTGCCCGAATTTTAGATTTTTCATTAAAAGACGATCAAGAAAGTTTTGCTCATCCAGAAATTTTTACTCATAGTTTTGATCGATTGATAAGCATCAGAGAAAGGAGGAGAAGTTTAAACGATTTCTTAGATAAATTTTTATCTAAAATTAATGAAGAGCTAGATCAATCGTTGCAAGGTGTCCAAAAAAAATTTATTCATCCAGAATTTTTTGCTCACATTTTTGATTACTTAACAAAAAATGAACAAAATCGAGAAAATTTAAATAATTTTTTAGATAAATTTTTATCTAAAATTAATGAAGAGCTAGATCATCCATTGCAAGGCGTTCAAAAGAACTTTGTTCATCCAGAAATTTTTTATCACATTTTTGATAGCTTTAAAAACATCGAAGGAAGGAGAGAAAGTTTAAACGATTTCTTAGATAAATTTTTATCTAAAATTGATGATGAACTTCATCACCCCTTGCAAGATGTCCAAAAGAATTTTATTCATCCAGAAATTTTTGCTCACATTTTTGATAGCTTTAAAAACATCGAAGGAAGGAGAGAAAGTTTAAACGATTTCTTAGATAAATTTTTATCTAAAATTGATGATGAACTTCATCACCCCTTGCAAGATGTCCAAAAGAATTTTATTCATCCAGAAATTTTTGCTCACATTTTTGATAGCTTGATAGAGTTGCAAGATAGTAAAAGAGAAGAAAGGGCGTGCAAGCTTTTGGATAAATTGTTCAGCAGAAAAGATTGTTGTGACATCCTCAAAGCCTTTCTCTATAAAAAAGGAGTTTTTGCTAAAATTTTGATGTGTTCGTCTGAATTATCAGATGCGCAAAGATTTTTTGATCATGCTTTAATGATTCTTACCAAAAATCCAGAAAATTTATTTAAAGAACTAGACTATATTCTTCAACGTCTAGATTTTGGTCTTCCAATTGGAAGATTTCATAGTTTTTTTGATGCGCTGATTACATCTGATCTTGAAGTTTTTTCTCACGTTTTTTCTATTCTTGAAAAAAATATTGATTGGAATAATCAAGATAAATTTTTATCTAAATTAATATCAATGAAAAGTGACAGATTCATCAATTATTTATTGACGTCATTATCAAAAAAGTATGAAAATGAATACGATTTTATTTTAGCTATTTTAACTGAAGACACTCAAAAAATTTCTGAAAATCTCCTTATTCAGAAAATTCTTAATAATTATCCAAAAACAATTGATGAAATTTTAAGTAAGGTTTTAAAAAATTTAGAAAAAGATCAATATAAGGCTTTACAAAATTTTGTAGCGTGTCGAGTACAGGGTGCGGATTTATTTTGTGAGAAAAATAAAATAAATATTAAATTGTCGAATGATAAAATAATCGTTTTAGATTTTGATGTTGATATGGATAATTTATTTAGAAATACTAATTTTCCTGAAAATATCCGTTTTAGCGCGTTTTGTAACTTTATTAAAGATACAATAAAAGGTTTGTCTCAACACGCAAAAATAGAAATTGTGCAACAAGCTTTACGTAAAGATTTATCAAATCAGGCTGAAATTGAAAGTAACTACATAGATATAGCTGCTTTTTATCTGAATCTAACAAATACTTCTTTTAAAGATCTTGATGAGGTATCAAAGCATATAATTAATCTAAATTTTCAAAAAACACGTCCAGAAAAAAAAATATTACTTTTAAATGCTAAAGAATATGACAAGGATCTTTATGATTCGTACAAAGAAATAATTCAAGAGATGTATCCTTTTGAGGATTTAAAGAGAGATAAAAATTCTAAAGAGAAAAAAGATGCATTAGTATTTTTTGATGAAAATTTTCAAGAAGAAGACAAGGTTGAATGTTTTGCGCGCTACCTTGATATTTTTTTTCCCGAAGACAAATCTCAATATCTGGAAGACTTAATAGACTTTAAGTTAGGAAATTTTAAAAAAGCAATTCATAGGGTGGGTAAACGTAGACTTAGAGCTTTAGAAAAAGAAAAAGAAAAACTAAATGAATTATTTACGAGTCAAAAAATAAATGCTCAAAAAATAGATTTTGCAGAAACAGTTAAGAATTTTATCGATGAAAAATTTTCTTCTGATTATTCAGCCTCATCAATTTCCTTATCCATTGATGAGATTATCAGTGAATCGTTGAGAAAAAATTATGGTATAAATAAGAAAAATTCAGCAATTGACTACCAGAAATTAAAGCAAGCGGTGCTGGCATTTAGTTTGTTCTATAACAGTTTTAGAGATCCAAGCTCTCGAAAAGAAGAGATTCAAGGGTTTTCGCAGAAGTTTGGATCCATTCTTTTTTTTATTGGAAAAGCGAAAAAATTTGAGAATACGACGAATAATGAATTTTTAAAATACTTAGATCAGCACAATCACATAAAAAAATCTGAATATAGTGCGAGCCCTTGTAGTCAAGGAGAAAAATTCTTCATTGATGGACTAGGAAGGACAAATTATGAAGCTTTGTTAGGAGAATTTAATGAAGCAGTGAAAAAACAAAAAATTGAAAAATTGTTGATAACACAAGAAAATAAAAAATTTATTTATACTGAAATAGCAGAATTTTTTATGCATTATTCTTCAAGAGAAGATAAAAAAAGTATAAAAAATACTAATAAAAAGTTTTTTGGAAACAGTTCATTTGAAGTTGTAGAGTATTTTATGGGAAATTTTACTCAAAAATGTCACGATGCTGGGCTTGAAGAAAGGGAAGTTTACTTTAAAGAATTTACAACTTCTTGTCTAAATGCGTTAGACGGTAAGGAAGTTGAGGTGAAATATGTTAGTAAAGAAAAATTTCCTTATTTTTTAAAGTTTTTAAGGAATGCTTCTAAAGGTCATATTGATCTGTATAAAGAAACTGAACAATACAAAAATGAGGTTTATTCAAGGCATCCTTACTTTTTGTTAAAGTACTTGTTTGAAGGGTTTGTTGTTGATGGTGCGAATGGAAAGGAAAGATGTCGTTTGGGCATGTTGGCGGATACTGCGCACTTCTTTTTGGCCATCAGTGATCATTCTATTGATGGATCTTTAGATGATATTCAAAAATCCGTAATGAATCTTAGAGATTGTACAGAGCTGAAAAATGATAAGAACTATATGTTTCAGAAAAAAAACAAAAATCAGGACGATTAAAAGATATTGTGTGATTTATTTTGAAAACGCTGCACAAAGAAAAAAATGGGGAAGTGTTTAATGCAAATGAACCTTTCATCCTTAATAAATAAGGTAACAAGAATATTAGCTTTCCACAATTCCCGCGCAGAGACTTTTAAAACTTTCGTACTTAATATGATCGATCAGCGAAAGGTTCAGCATCCTGCGCTGATCCACAAGATGAACGCTCCAGCTTCAATAAAATCCCAGCTTGAACGCGTCAGGCGTTTTTTTAAAAGGACAAGGAATTGATTCTGGACTCTTCTCAAAAGCCTTGATATCAAGCATTTGGGAGCCAGTTCCTAAAATGCATTTAATGCTCGATGGCACC
>NZ_ARPM03000024.1 GCF_000388175.3 Holospora undulata HU1
GGGGTTAAGACAGGTGTACCTTCGGCATGAGTGTTCGCATGTTATAGCATACAAGCATTGTATATATTGATGAAATCGGCATTGATATGGCTATGTGCAAAGACAGAAAATTGGGCAGAAAAAGTGAAAAGTTGGTTGGCAAAAAGAGTGGGAAATAGTATCAAAGAACAAATAGTATTGCCGGTTTGGTTAACAACAAGCTGATGGCACCAATGGGGTAGACTTGGGTAGAAAAATTTCTGATCAAGGAACTAAAGCCTGGTCAAGGTGTTATTATGGATAACGCCTCTTTTCATAAATCCAAGAGAAGTAGAGAATGAATAAAATCTGTAAAATGCGGTATAATTTTTCTGCCTCCTTGCTCTTCGTGATTTGAGTCCAATAGATAAATTCTGGGCTAATATGAAGAGGGGGACAATATACTAAATTTCAATGCTCTATTTGATGCTATTTCGTGGTTCTTTAAAATATCTAATTCAACCTAGATTACTATAGACAATCTAATGATTTCTGATTGCTCTAGCTATTTAATCTTCATCTTATATTTTTCTTTCAAAAAAATTTATTATTATAAAAGGTGACGATAGTGTGCTCCGAAGATTTAAAAAAAGCACACAAAATGAAAAAAATCTATTATGTGATAAAGCAGTTTTTAGGTTTTTGTATCAAACCTAGTAAGCTTCTCGTGATTTTGTTATAAAGTTTTAGTACATTCACAAAAATTATTTTTTTAGTACTTTTTTCAACTTTTCAGGCTTTTATTTTTAAGAAAAAATTTTTTTAATTCCTCTGTATTAACTTCCTCAAGGCTAGAATGAGCAAAGTAAGACCCCTTATAGTGCATCTTAAGATAATGACAGAAATTAAAAAAAATGGTATCAACGTTCTGCTTCATTATCAGCAGGGTTTCTTGATTTCGCCCTGCAAAACTAGCAACAACTGAAATTTCTTTCCCTATCAACTCTTCTGTTAAGTTTTTATGAATCGTTATTAAATCTGTAAATCGATCTAAGAAGATTTTCGTGTGGGCACTAACCGTGTACCAATATATTGGAGTTGCAAAGATGATATGGGAGTAATTTTTAATGCATCGAGTAATTAAAGGTAAAAAATCATCTCCACTATTCCGTCCCAAATAATCATAAGGCGTGATGTTCAATGTGCACAAATCAACAATCGGAATTGAAGAAGTATGGGGCTCTTCCAAAATTTGTTCGATTTTGTTCAGCAGCGTTTTTGTATTTCCAAAAGGGCGGGAACTTCCATTAAGCGCAATGCACGAAGAAAAAAAATCCATCATCCCTTCCTTGATTGTGTGGAACTTAAGGGGTGATGGTCTTTTAATACCTGAGATAACCGGCGTTGTGTTACTTGAGTATAAATTTGAGTTGTAGAAATATCTTGATGCCCCAGAAAAGACTTTATAGTGAAAAGATCTACTCCCTGTTCCAATAAATGAGTTGCAAAACCATGGCGAATTATGTGGGGAGAAATGCGTTCTGGATCAATGCCAGAGGATATCGCTAGCATTTTTAATTCTCGCCCTACAGACTGTCTGGGCCAATGGCCGGATTTTCCTGGAAAAACATAAGGTTTTTCTGCAAAAGGCATGCTGGACCTGACGGACAGATAGCATCCCAACGCATTTTGCGCTTCAGGCGTTAAAAACACTATACGTTCTTTTTCTCCCTTTCCTCTTAAGCACAGCACTCCAGTTTGTTCTGACTTTTCTTGAAGTGCTGCATTTAGCGCGACTAACGAAATAGATAAAGCTTCTGAGATACGCATTCCTGTAGAATAAAGCATTTCCAGCAATGCGTACGTTCTAATTCCTTTTGAAGAAAGGTTTTTTTGAGCTGTGTCTATTAACTGACGAACTTCTTGTATACTCAATACTTTGGGAACAGAAGCAAAATATCGGGGAAGCACAATATCTATCATAGGATTATTTTGAACATACTCTTCTTGGTATAAAAAATGATATAATTGACGCAACGCAGAAACACGCCTTGCGATGCTTCTTGGACTTAAAGATTTTTCCAAAGAAAGCTGGTGCACGTAACACACCATTTCAGAAGAAGTCACGCTTAAAATATCTAGCTTTTGAGCAGTTTGAATAATATCAAAAGCGTAAGAACTGCATGTATTTTTACTAAGCCCTTTTTCTACACGCAACATCTCTAAAAACGCTTCGAGCCAAAAAGAATCACGAGAATTTCCGTTCATAAACTAAAGAGCAGTTTTCAAAAAAAGTGTTTCTTGAAGAGATCCTTGTTTGTGAAGCAGCGTTACAATATCACATCCACCAATCAGTACACTGTTCACATAAAGCTGAGGAAAAGTAGGCCAATTTGAAAATAACTTAATTCTTTGACGCACAGATTCGTCACGTAAAACATCGAAAAATCCAAAATCATTGGTGTAATTTTTTAAAATTTCCACAACTGTCTTGGAAAATCCACACAAAGGATGATCAGGAGAACCTTTCATAAACAGCATAATAGGAAAAGAATCTATTAACAACTGAAGATCATAAAATTCTGGAACATCTTGAGTATTTAAACTATTCATTATTTAAACCGATATTACGCAAACTTTCTTAAAAAGCATAACATACTTAAAATATCGCTACAAGTATAGATCAAACAATATGAAAAAGTCGTAAATTGTAGTCACAAAAAAGCTTCCATAGCATTTTATTGATTTCTTCTTCGATAATCTTTTTTTGGGCTAAATTTATGTTCAATGGGGTTAAGATCTAGAAAATGTTGGAGTAAATAAAAAAGTTATAGTAATTTAGGTTGAGTTAAATACTTTAAAGAAGCACGAAATAGCGTCGAATAGAGCGTTGAAATTTAGTATATTGTCCCCCTCTTCATATTAGCCCAAAATTTCTCTATTGGATTCAAATATGGAGGACAAGGAGGTAGGAAAATTATACCGCATTTTCACTTTTTCTGCCCAAGTTTCTGTATTTGCACATAGCCTATCAATGCCGCTTTCATCAATATATACAATACTTGGATACGCTATATATTGATCGATTATTGATGCTGACTGAAAGTCTTTTTTTAAGCTACAAGCCTAATCTTTTTAACCAGTAATGGATTGTACCCCAAATTCTTGAGGAGCTTTTTTCAAGGTAGTATCTTGGATTTTTTTGACGTACTCTTCAAGTTTTTCTAAGTTAATCTTTTTTTCTGAGCCACCAAGCCTTTTAGGAAAACAACTGTCTTCTTGTCTGCATTTTCTATTCCAATTTTCTATGCCACCTTCCTATCGCTGATACACTTATTTTAAATAGGTGCGATGCTTCAATATACCTGCCCCCCTCATCTAAATATTCTATTCCCCTTTGTCTTAAATCGTTGCGGTAGCTCTTTATCATTTTCCTTTTATTGCACCTAATTCAACCTAAACTACTATATAGCTATGAAAAGGCTAAGAGGTTAAAAGTCAGCGTTTCTGGTATAAGATATGCAAAACACCGTTTAGGAGAGACATATAAAAAAAACTCTCAATCATCCGATCCAGAGAGAAGGTCTATGTTTTGCAAAAAAATTGAAGAATTGAAAAAAGAAGCTAAGCAGATAGGTTATAGTGATGAAAGTGGTTTTGCTCATGATATTCCAAGAACGCATGAACACTATTGATAAAGGCAAGCGGTGTTATGGCTCTTGTGACTGGGGGAACAAATCCAGTAGGCGGTTTAATTGGAAAATACAATTGCAATTGGGTTGATATCTGGCTTGCAAAGGGGGTTGGGTGCTACCAAACTTTCCAAAAGAAAGCGGTAGTTTTATGAATAATT
>NZ_ARPM03000023.1 GCF_000388175.3 Holospora undulata HU1
TATGAAAGATTTGGGAAGAGTTTCCAAACTTATGACCATTGTCGCTGTTGCTATTTTATACGCTTCTATAACGGGCCTTACACAAGAAATTGCTTACAAAAAAACAGTCAGAGTGCCTTTGGTATTCATACTTCACAAGGGGGCTCAGGTGGATCAAAGATAAACTCTTATTCTTTGATTTCAGCGATCTTTTAAACTACCTGAAAAAAAGTGAGGGGGAGTATGCAAAATTTTTAGTATGATTATGTTCAATATATTGTCTAAATATTAGCTAAAAATTTTTTTACGAAATTAAGATCAAACCTCTTCCTTTTGAAGTAACGTGTAAATTGAATACAGACGGATACAATGCCTTTATCCATGGATAAATGGATAGAAGGATTGCAGAAATCGATTTACCTCACTCGTGCAGAAAGTAAGCTTAACACGATTTTATTGTGCACAGGCTTTCACCTATCAATCTCCTTACAATATTATTATCGAAGAATTTGAAAATAATCTTTTTCCATTTTATCACAATCCAATTCTTTTAAATATGTGTATTTGTTAGACTCGGTGAAGCCCCAAGTACCATATGGGGAGGCGTAGGAATTTTGATTCCAGCCTCATCAAAAAGCTCTTTCAAGATGCGATTAAATTGTCGACGTACTTGATCTTGACAGTTTGGGGTTGTACGAATCTTAGCCAAAAGTACCACCGAATACGCAGTAACTTCATTCACACCTCTGAATTCTAAATTTCCCAGAACATACCGTTTTACAGGAGAATTTTTTTTCAAAATATTAAACGCTTTTTCAACTAATCGTTGCACTTTTTCCAAATCTTCATGATAAGTAACAGAAATATTCATAAGAACTGCGGAAAAATGCTTATTACGATTACCAATAACAACGATATTGCCAAAAGGAATAGTCATAAGCGTTCCATTTTCACTGCGAATCTTTACTGTCCGCGCTGCAATGAGCTCTACTTTTCCTGTTCTTCCATCTATATCTACTTCGTCTCCCACCATAAGGTTATTTTCAAAAATAATAAAAAATCCAGTAATAAAATCTCGAACAATATTCTGCAATCCGAAAGTTAGCCCAAATCCTGCAACGCCTACGCTTGCAGCCCATTCTTTTAACTGGACACCAAAAATATAAGAGATCATAAAAATTAGTGCAGGCCCTCCTACCAACACATTCACACTGGTTCGAATAATAGCCATCATTGTCTTAAGTCGAGTAAATAAAAAATTATTTTCCAAAGATTGAGTGCTATATCGATCTTCTACGTAATACTTTAAAATTTTGTTAATGATTTTAATCAATAAAAAAGAAGCCATCCCCACCAAAGCTGCATTAAAACAGCGCGTTACCCAAGGACTGACAAAAATAGACGTCATCCAGTACACAATGCTAAAGGCTGCGTTATTTTGAATTTCTTGAAACACCTCTCCCCAGAGCGTTAACAATCCAATATAAACTAATATTTTTACTGTACTTAATGATTCTTTTCTGTACTGATATAATAAAGGAAAAATAAACGATGTGTTTTTTTTCTTCCAAAGAAATTCCAAAAACATTCTATATACTTGCGGTTGAACAACATTGATACCCAATAGCACACTTGCTGTTGCCACAGTAGGAATAAAAAATGCCATAAAAACTTCTGGAAAAAATAACCATAAATTAATAAAAAGCCCCACTCCCCACTGATAAAAACTTGACAGCAAAATCAAACGATTTCTTCTAGATGGAACGGTAATTTCAGAACAGACCATATACTTAAACTTTTTCAATGCATTCCACAATCCAAAACTGAATACTATGGCAGCACTTTGGGAAAACGTAGAAAATATTAAGGAATTTGCTTGCGTTAAAGTTAAAATTTCCCTAAGCACTTTTGATAAAAAATGAATTAAAAAAACTCTTTGGAATCCATGTAACGCCATTTGTACTGCAGGTACACTTAATTGAACTCGCAATACCGAAGAAAAATACACAGACACACCATAATATCCTGCCATCAGTGTATAAGTGTGCAAAGGTAAATAAGCTAAAAATTCAGTACATACAGAAGGAAGAAACCATCGTTTAAAAGACCATATTCGCCCTATTCCTGCGTAAACTAAGACAGGAACACAAAAAAGAGCTATGATCTTAACCCCTATGGTTCTGGAAATTTTGCTAAGACTTGTATAAAATCTCTGATATATTAAAACATTACCAATTCCACTTATTACAAAAATTCCCAGCATCCACACCACAACTCCAAGAGATTTTGCATTAAATTCCGGAGCTAATACCAACCGGAACATGTATTCAAATCCATAAAAAAAGTTGTGTAAAACCCGCTTTAATTGAAAGGAAAAAAGTTCTAAGTGTGTTAATAAAGGAGAAATTCTTTCCGTCTTTTGCTCTGCCGCCTCATTAGAAGGCGGGGGGTCATACTGCTGAAGACGCTTTAAAATTCGCTCTAATTGATCTTGATTTTTTTTTAAATGCTGCTTGGCGTCTCTTACTTCTTTTAAAAGCTTTTGCATTTCTTTAGAAGAATTTTTGTGAGAAACTTTTGAAGAAGAGCTTTTTTGAGGCAAAGACTCTTGCCCTGAATCAGCCTGGCTATCTCCATAAATCAAGATGCTCCCAAGAGTGATGTAATAAAAAAATTTAAAAAGTATTTTTCTTGGAAACATAGCAGCGATTATTTTTTTATTTATCTTTTTAATAGAATAATTTTTTTTAAAAAAAGTTTCAAGTTATCATTCACTTGTCTAAAATTTTAATTTTTTATTAAAAAATACAAAAAAATTAAAGAATTGTGCTTACCTATCTCTGCATTACCTTTTGCATAAAAAAAAAAAATTGAATAAAATAGAAATATTCTATAACTTCTTTGGAGTTTTTTATCAATAAAACTGCAACCTTTCATTTTGAAGAACAGTTAGGATATTATGGTGTCGCAGGTCTTGACGAAGCAGGATATGGTGCTTGGGCAGGCCCTGTGGCTGTGTGTGCGGTAATAATAAACGCTCAGCTTTTTCCAAAAGAACTTGCGGAAATTGTTTATGATTCAAAACATTTAAAAGCAGATCTGCGTACTTTTATTCACGATGCATTTACAGCTAATCCGGATTATGGAGTTTTTTCCGTAGAAATGGTCTGGCCTAAAGAAATTGAAGAACGTAACGTGCTTCAAGCTACTCTTTGCGGAATGGAAAGAGCACTCTTAAAATTGACTCCAAGACCTTCTTACGCATTGATTGATGGTCCAAGACCCATTCCTTTTTTGGCTAAAGAAATCGTTCAGCACACCATTATCAAGGGAGATCAAAAAAGCTATTCCATTGCCATGGCTAGTATTATTGCAAAAGTAAAAAGAGACACACTAATGAACGCTCTTCACCAACACTATCCTTGCTACGGATGGGATACAAATAAGGGATACGGAACTCGAAAACATGAAGCAGCATTAAAAGCAGTTGGTCCATGTGAATATCATCGAAAAGGTTATAAAATAAAAGGTTTGTTAAATATTGAAAAATAAAATTTTATATTTTATATATAATTCCACGTTCTACAAACCTAAATTACTATATAGCTACTATCGTATAAAAGAGTCACAGATAAGTATTGAAGATTTGATCAATCGAACAATTTTTAGTGCGTCGTATATGCTTAGCTTGAGCCTACTTTTTCTCAATAGGATTCAAATCAGGTGAATAAGAAGGCAAGGTACAGTAATGTATGGCCAGAGCTCTCCAATAATTTATCTGCTTTTCTATACCTTTGTGAAAAGAAGCATCGTCCATTCACACTTTTTGTAAGTAGATTAGGTAATAAAATCTGCTATACCCAAGATGTAAAAACTTCAGTATTGGCTGTTAACAAACCTACTGCACCTAAAGCAGAACCTATTAAGGCTTTATCACATTTGTTCTTCCTTTTGTCCCCCCAATCATGACTTCCATGGTACCGTCTTTCCTTATCAGAATAACTGTGGGTTCTGGGCATATCATAATTGTTTGGCAAAATGTAGATCTTTTTTCTGGATCCGCTTTTGGGAGATTTAGAGTTTTTTTATATGTAGCTCCTATACGTTTCTTAGCATGTTTTATCCTAGATGCGCACACTTCAAGCCTTTTTACTCTTTCTTAGCTATAAGAATCAGGTATCGCTATCTATTTTAATTGCAGGTTTATTTCTTCTTAGCTTAGGCTTTATTATCTTTTTTTCATCTACTGAGTGTTGGGTTTGAAATCTT
>NZ_ARPM03000022.1 GCF_000388175.3 Holospora undulata HU1
ATTTGCCAGAGTTGCAATCGCCCCTGGAGTGCTTGCAATATGTTGATTGCCATTTTTTTTCTCTTTAAGCTTTTTTACTTCTTTTTGAACATCTGATTCTAAAACTTTCTGTTTAATCCCTGCTAGACGTTCAAAAATTGGCTTACGGTAAGGAAAATCAGCTGAATCAAGCACTTCAAAGACCTCATTGATACTCTCTTTACCAGTAATCCTGGAGATAAATCCATATAGTGTTTGGTCATTGATTTTTCCAAGATTTTCTAAAACAAAACGCCTTGCTGTATCAGGATCAACTTTTTTCATTAGTTTTCCAAAAAGATTTAATGCACTTTCATTTTCCAGCACGTCCTTTGAGCAAAAAGCCAGTTCTATCGCAAGATCATTTGATTCTTTAAAGCTAAGTATTTCAAAAAAAGCATCATTTTCAGAAAGAACACTGAATAATTTTATCTTATTTTGATCAGTGAAAAAAGATAATACTCTCCTTTTACAGAAAACATTCACATCTTCTTGTTCTATACATGTTTTTATCAATTTTTTAAGGGTTTCGTTATTTTGAAAAAGCTTGTCAAAAAAATCTGTTTTATTTCTAGAGGTATACTGGTCCAATACTAATTTTAAATCTTCACTATCTAAGTGTTCTACTACGGTGGCGTTTTCTAAAATCTTGTCGAAACTATCTGTATCTTTTTTACAAATACATTCGATCAATACTGACCCTAAATCTCTACTATCTAATTTTTCTAATACGCTGGCGTTTTCTAAAACCTTGTCTAAACAATCTTTTTTATTTCTAGAGATATAGTGACTCAATACTAACTTTAAACCTACACTATCTAAGTGTTCTACTACGGTGGCGTCGGTGGCCTTTTCTAAAATCTTGTCGAGAAAATCTAAGCTACTTATACAGCCACAGCCATAGACACAGTACTCCAATACTACACCTACACTTCTACTACTTAATTTTTCTACTACGGTGGCGTTTTCTAGAAGTTTGTCGAAAAAATTTGTATTATTTTCATAGATACATCTTTTCAATACGCACTCTAAATCCATACTATTTAATTTTTCCAAGACTCTGGAGTTTCCCAAAAGCTTGTAAAAGTTATCCTCTTCATTATTTGTGACACATTGTTGAAAAACGCCACCCCATTGATTAGATAGCGCGTCAGATACTTCTTTATCAGCAAAAATTTCTTCTATTTCTTGAGGTTTTACTGATTTTTTTGACAGAAGAATTGAAAACACCTCTCCCACATTTTTTTTTCCATGAATTTCTAAATATTTTTTGGCACATGACAAAATAGAAGCTTCTGGATTTTTTTGAAGAAAATCTTCCACAAAAAAACTCTGTTCCGAAGATGTCAACTGACCAACTGGATTGGAATATAAAGAATATGTCTGTGAGAAAAGAAGAAAAAAAGTTAGCAATATTTTTTGTTTCATAACACTTTTTTATTTATTTTTAACAACAATTTAATTTTACAATTCGGACAACCGAATGTCAAGTTCAATTTACTGCGTAAAGAGGTTAAGTATTTGTGGCTGACACCGCAGGCTTCAAAAATGCTTTTTTTGTAGGTAAGGGAAAACTCTAA
>NZ_ARPM03000021.1 GCF_000388175.3 Holospora undulata HU1
AAGATAGGATTAAGGCAGTTTTGTGATCTGACAAAGGGTGAAGCTATCGTCAAATTGCTAAGGCTCTTCTGATTGACGATCGTAGAGAAGTATGAGGAAGATCAAAAGTTAATGGTGTAAAGTGAGGGCTCTGTGAGCAAGCTGAAGTTTCACAAACAGCGGAACTTATCGCACATTTGGAAAGCCAAACGTATATGAAAGTGAGTGATATCTGCGCTTTCTTGAGGCATTGCGTATACGATTCAAGGCAAGACGTTGCACGCCTATAACTTTTCATTTAAAAAGCCAGCAGCATGGCCAGAAAAGGCAGCCAAGTAGGAAGCCCCTTTATTCAACGGTGATGACAACACCGCCGGATGTTTGGTGATGGCGTGCCCCCCACCATGGAAACGAAAATCACCTGTCAGGCACCCCCATTGCCCATGACAGCCTACTCGCATGAACCTGATGGGAGCCTTGGATTGAACGGGTGGTATCCTTAAAAACCTTGAAGACGTTTTTTGATCAGCTGAAAGACGCTTATCTAAAGGAGCCTAACATTCACCTGATCTTGGATCAAGAACCTTATAATACAAGCACTGACCTCCAAAACGCAGCGAAAGAAAGTGGGATTGAAGTGCATTATTTGCCCTTCCTACAAGTCCCAACCTGCCCCCATCGAAGAATGAATATGTGCGCAATAATCGATTTTTAGTCTCTGCCAACAAAGAGTTTTGCAAGAGTATACTGAATTTTTTCGACCAAACCTGGGAAAACCTCGCCCCCTTAGATCGAAGCTATTTTGTTTTTGTTTCTTTTTCATTTTCTGTTAAAAATAGCCCCCCTGTCCCACTTTAAAGCTAAATTAGTATATTTAAGGTCGCGCTTATCCTTACGTTCACCCCCCCCCAACCAACACTATAGTAATTTAGGTTGAATAAGATATGTTAAAGAACCACGAAATAGCATCGAATAGAGCGTTGGAATTTAGTTATATTGCCTCTTCAATTGGCCCAGAATTTCTCTATTGGATTCAAATCACGAAGAGCAAGAAGGTAGAAAAATTATACTACATTTTACAGATTTTATTCATTCTCTACTTCCCTTAGATTTATGAAAAGAGACATTGTCCATAATGACACCTTGACCAGGCTTTAGTTTCTTAATCAGAAATTTTTTCTACCCAAGTCCGTTAAAAACTATTGGTGCTATGGGCGTGTTATTAAC
>NZ_ARPM03000020.1 GCF_000388175.3 Holospora undulata HU1
TCTAACAGCTGGTACGAGGCAATTGATATTCTGTGTTCCAAACTTCCAATTGGTGCCATCGAGCATTAAATGCATGTTAGGAACTGGCTCCCAAATGCTTGATATTAAGGCTTTTGAGAAGAGTCCAGAATCAATTAACTTGTCCTTTTAAAAAAACGCCTGACGCGTTCAAGCTTGGATTTTATTGAAGGTGGAGCGTTCATCTTATGGATCAGCGCAGGATGCTGAACCTTTCGCTGATCGATCATACTAAGTACGAAGGTTTTAAAAGTCTCTGCGCGGGAATTGTGAAAAGCTAATAGTTTTGTTATCTTATTTATTAAGGATGAGAGGTTAATTTGCATTAAACATTGTTGTTTATTTTTAATAAAATAGCCTCTCTTTCGGATCTTTTTAAGACCCTTCAAAAAAGTGAGGGGGAGTATGAATCTCTACTATAAAATTTATCGTCGTTAGGTTCCAAAACATTAAGAACAAATACTTTAAAAGTAATAAGGAATTTGGATAGATAAATTTTTTTAATCATCATATTTTGATTTAATAAAATTATTTGTATTATAATATTTTTTTATTAAACAATATAAAAGAAATATATTTTTTTCCTTTTTTCCCTTTAACTTTTTTCCTGCATAAGATCTTAAGCATTTAAAAATTCTTCCTCGTTCTGATGTTAACGTGAACTAAAAAATAGAAGTTTTTAGGGGATACGCTCTTGTGCACAGTATCCCTCAGTTTGGGAGTAAAATTTAATTTTATCTTTCATACCTGGTGTTAAACTTTCTTGGTGTGCCTTGATTAAAAAAAAGTTTCTATTTTATTTATTAATGCTTCTAAATCTTTTCGATGTAACGCAGAAACAAAAAATATTAACTCTGAATTCGAAAACAAATCCTGTAAGCGTTTTTTCTGGTCTTCTTTTAACTGATCGCTTTTATTAAACACGATAAATTCTGTTTTTTGTATCAATGTTTCGTCAAACAATTTTAGTTCTTGCCGAATCTGGTGATATTTCTGAAAGGCATCGCTTTGCGCTGCATCTATAACATGAAGAAGTACACTGCATCGCTGCGCATGGCTTAAAAACCTGTGCCCGAGTCCTTTTCCCAGGTGTGCATCTTCAATCAATCCTGGAAGATCTGCCAATACAATCTCTTTATCCTCCCAACACAGCACTCCCAATTTAGGAAATAATGTAGTAAAAGGATAATCACCGACTTTTGAATTGGCATCTGTTAGCGCGTTCAACAATGTGGATTTTCCTGCATTAGGCATTCCTACTAGTCCAACATTTGCTAACAATTTCAGCTTAAGCTCTACCCAAGATTCTTGTCCTGATTCACCAGGGTAAGCGATTCTAGGAGATTGATGGACAGAATTTTTTAAACACGCATTTCCTGCGCCGCCTTTTCCCCCTTTAAATAAAGTAATTTTTTGATTTTCTTGAGTTATGTCTGCTACCTTTTCCCCTTCTATCCAAATTTCTGTTCCAAGAGGCACCCATAAAAGTAAGTCTCTTCCCGCTTTTCCAGTTTTTTTTCTTCCAGATCCCGGACTTCCATTTTCTGCTGTATATTTTTTCTTAAACCGAAAATCTAAAAGAGTATGCTTTGCTCCGTTTCCTTGGACAAGTACGTCTCCTCCCCTGCCTCCATTTCCTCCATCAGGTCCCCCAAATTCAATATTTTTCTCTCGACGAAAACTGACACTTCCAGATCCTCCGGAGCCACTCTTAATAAAAATTTTCGCGTCTTGAACAAATTGCATAGCAGCTTTTTTTTCTAATCCTTCCATGTATCTTACAAAAAATGAGTATAAAAAGCCAGAAATATAGGCTTTATTCTTAATTAAGATGAGTAGCAAGGTAAAAAGTCGTTGGAAAAAATAAGAAAGTTTTGCTTAAAAAAGCATGAGAAGAGTGAAAAGTAGAATGAGTTTAGAAATAGTTTACTATTTCTTTTTTATTTATTTTTACAATTAAAGATTATATATTTTGGGATCTATAATAAAGAATTAGATTGAAAGTCATACTCCCCCTCACTTTTTTTCAGGTAGTTTAAAAAATCTCTGAAATCAAAGAATAAGAGTTTATCTTTGATCTACCTGATCCCCCTTGTGAAGTATGAATACAAAGATGAATAGAAAGGCGCTCTGACTGTTTTTTTGTAAGCAATTTCTTGTGTAAGACCCGTTATAGAAGCGTATAAAATAGCAACAGCGACAATGGTCATAAGTTTGGAAA
>NZ_ARPM03000019.1 GCF_000388175.3 Holospora undulata HU1
TCTCTTCACTATTACGGATCTCTCTACGGAGTGCCTCAGTCGTTCTGGCATTTGCATGTAATACTTGTCCCATAAACTTTTCTTCCATGAATTATTGTCTTCTTAATATACTCCATCATTCTATGGGATCAAACAAATAGTAAGTACTTTGGGATTTTTTAGAGAAGATACCGTTCAATCTGCTGCAGATCGTGCGATTTTTAAAGTGAGCGCTGAATAAATGATGAATAAAGTTGTTTTGGCGGAACTCGCAAAAGAAAATGAGGCCTATGTGAAGAAAATTTTCTGTTTTTGGGCTTTTTAAGGTAGAGAAAGGTCATACATACATACATCATCCTTGAGGCGAAATAGGATTAACTTAAGCCTGACAGTATTGTCTACACAATAGTATTTCTGGGGCCACAACATGCTGGATGTTTTGGAATTCAAGTATTATCGCATAAATCGTTCAAAGCGCTTTGCTGTAGAGTGCTTTTTACATTTAGTCTATTTCATTTAGAAAACTTTTTCGTATCTCCCACTGGTAATATATTGATAAATGAGGTATAATTAAAAAAGCGGGGGTATAGCTCAGCGGGAGAGCGTTACGTTGACATCGTAAAGGTCACAGGTTCGATCCTTGTTATCCCCACGGTAATAAATAAATTTTTCTTGATTTACTAATAAAATATTTCACCAGTATTCGTGGTGTATTGTGAAAAGTGGTTTTTTGCTAATGCTTTGATTTCTAGAAGCATGGAGTAGTTTTATTTATTAATATGCAATAATTTTATGTCTATTCACCATACTCCCCCTCACTTTTTTTCAGGTAGTTTAAAAGATCGCTGAAATCAAAGAATAAGAGTTTATCTTTGATCCACCTGAGTCCTCTTGTGAAGTATGAATAACAAAGATGAATAGCAAGGGTGCTCTGACTGTTTTTTTGTAAGCAATTTCTTGTGTAAGGCCCGTTATAGAAGCGTATAAAATCGTCATAAGTTTGGAAAGTCTTCCCAAATTTTTCATATGGGTATTTCCCACCTTTGTTTGTAGGCTTTTAGTACCCGGTCTTTATCTTAAGCAAATGACAAGGTACGCATCTTTAATCTTTTTACCTACGATACCCCCCCTAGGATCATCCAGCATGTTACAGATGG
>NZ_ARPM03000018.1 GCF_000388175.3 Holospora undulata HU1
ATGGGATAAGGCTTGTGCGACAATATGGAATAAGGCGCCAATATGGATTCATGGCGATTTTGCGATTGGCAATATACTGATGGATGGTGGAAAACTATCAGCAGTCATTGACTTTGGCGGTGCTGCGGTTGGCGATCCTGCCTGTGATCTTGTTATTGCATGGACTTATTTGAGCGGCAAATCTCGTGAGATTTTTATATCAAAAATGGATATGGCCCCAGATACATGGCTCCGAGCCCGCGCCTGGGCATTGTGGAAAGCAACATTTGAGCTATGCCAGATAGCAGATAAAAGTAACTCTGATACTGAAACGCATAAACGAATTATTGATGAGGTGCTCGTAAAATGATTAGAATTACAACTGTATACGACAATAATCTTAGTCAATCTGAGCTTCAGGATGATTGGGGATTTTCTTGTGTTGTTGAGCATCCAAATGGAAATATTATCTTCGATACTGGTGCTAAACCTGCAATATTAGAAAATAACTTAAAAAAATTGCATATCGATCCTCAATCCATTAAATACCTTGTTATTTCTCACAAGCATTGGGATCATAAAGGTGGAGCTTTATGGCTTTTAGCGCAAAATCCAAATATCATTATTTATATGCCAAAAACTTGGAGCTCTAGTTTAGAGAAAAGTTTACTTATCAATAAGAAACAAATACATAGTATTAAAGAGAATTGTCCTATAAACGAAGCTTGTTATTTGATTTTATCAAAGAATTTTTGGATCAATGAGCTGGCTCTGGGAATAAAAACATCAAAAGGTATTATCGCCATAACTGGATGTAGTCATACAGGGGTACTGAAGATTGCCAAAACTATGCGTTTTGTTACCAAAGAAAAAATACATGCGTTATTTGGAGGGTTTCATCTGATGCGCTCTTCAAAATTAAAAATTAAAAATGCTGTAATCGGTTTAAAAGATGAGGATATCAATTTTATAGCTCCATGCCATTGTACAGGAGATTTGGCTTTATCAATCTTTAAAAAAGAATTTAATAGTAAATTTTTAAAAAATGGTATTGGATCTCAATATTTGTTTGAAGTATGAACGAGTTTTAATTAATAATTTTTTATAGGAGATACTGTAATGACTACTAATGCAATAAAACCAGATGATATTTTATCTGATAGTGAAAATTTTGTAGAACTAAATGGCCTGACTGTTCGCAAAGGATCAATAGCTGCTTTTCTAAAAAATATTGATCTTTTTGAAGATTCAAATTCAAACGAAGCACAGAAAGCTGCTGCTCTTGAGATGATCAAAGAACTAGCCCCAGCAATCATAGCAGCTGGCCTTCATAAGCATGCAACATTTAAGAACAAAATTATCGAAGATATTTTATGCGACCTATGAATCAAGGCACTAAAAATCACCTCTCTTTAATCATCTGAATTATGGCGTTGATCGCAATTGGTGGGATCATTGGCTCTTTAACCAAGCCGGAGATTAGCACTTGGTATAGCACCTTACATCGCTCCCCCCTGACACCCATAAGTGTTGAAAGTGTCAAAATAAATGTTTAACAGCATTGAAATCCCCTCCTGAAATAATAATTAATGTTTTAATAAAAGATTACTCTAGATCTAATGTAAATTGAAATAATGGAATTTTGAAGCCATGCAGTTTCTTTCTAGCCTTGTA
>NZ_ARPM03000017.1 GCF_000388175.3 Holospora undulata HU1
ATAAAAGATAATCCATTGGCCAACTTTGGCACCTCTAAAAAGCCTTTGAAGGATTTTTTTACTCACCTAAATACGGACGAAAGCCGCCATCTGTAACATGCTGGATGATCCTAGGGGGGCGTAGGTAAAAAGATTAAAGATGCGTACCTTGTCATTTGCTCAAGATAAAGACCAGGTACTAAACAAACAAAGATGGGATATTGAACGGCTGTTCAGAACTATGAAAACGCAAGGGGTTACCCTTGAAAATACCCCTATGAAAGATTTGGGAAGACTTTCCAAACTTATGACCATTGTCGCTGTTGCTATTTTATACGCTTCTATAACGGGTCTTACACAAGAATGTGCTTACAAAAAAAACAGTCAGAGCGCCTTTGTTATTCATACTTCACAAGGGGACTCAGATGGATCAAAGATAAACTCTTATTCTTTGATTTCAGCGATCTTTTAAACTACCTGAAAAAAAGTGAGGGGGAGTATGGTAAAAGACCAAACGGGTAAGAAAATTACTTGAACCGTACTTAAAATGGCTTATCTATAAATCCATCTTTGATCAAGTATAAAATAATTGCAGCACATCAATTATACATATAATATTTACATTTTAATTATATAATAAGAATGTAAATATTTAACAATATTAATAATGAAAAACTTAAAAAAATTGTATGTATTGATATTTTTGTCAGGTTCTTGCATATATGCTGGTGGAAATCAAGACTATAGCGTCCCTACAGAAAAAGAAACAAGACGACGTAAAGAAATGGAAACAGCTGAAGCTTTTGAAAAAGAAATGAAAAAAAATTTTGATGATGTAGAAAACATGATAATTTCAGGTATAAACAACACTTCATTAGTTCAACCTGTGGTTTCTATGAGTTTTTTATCCTTCAATGGAGATATGCTTAAAAAATTTGAAGACGATAATCTTCCATACTTAGTAGGCCGTCTTTATCGGATGAAAGATGCGTTACAAAAAATAAAGAATGGTGCAAAAAAATTGACTGATGAAGAAATTATTTCTATAACGAAGCAAGATCAAGATACTTTAAGAGAAGCTTTAATTGAAGATGTCAAACAAATAATGAAGAGAGAAAGGATATTCAAAGGGAAAGGCAGTACGGGTTGGACTTCTCCGTTTACTTTTGATCAAACCAGTTTGGGGCAGATGTGTATGAAAGCTTTAAATCGAAAGGCTTTCGGGAAATCAAACCAATCATCTAGTTATACGGAAGGGCTGTTTAAAAAGATAAGTGAAATGCACGAAAAGGCTGAAGCATTGCATACAATGGTTGGTGTTGCTCTTTTTGTTTTCCAACAATCTGAACTCTTTTATGAAAATCCTCAAAGAGATGGGGCATCAAAAGTTCCTCCATTAGACGAAGGGTACAACGTGTCTTCAAGAGTTAAAGAGCAGGTAACTTTTTTGGATGAAGAATTGAATAAACTGAAAGTGCAAATTTCGAGCATTAATAATGTAAAGAATAGAGAGAATAGCAAAAATTTTGATGAAATGAAAGAAAATTTTTCGAAGGTATTAGAATTAATTTACAAAGATTCTATCTCTGTTGAAAAAAAAGGTCTTGACTTCTATATGCAGACTTCTGATTTTGATCTTAAGAGTTGTGGCGAAAAGGAAAAAGAATATTTTTCTAAATTTATTGACTATGTCCAAAAAGAATTAGTAGATCCTTTGAAAGATAATATAAAAAAAGCTAAACACTCTAATGCTCCAACATTCTCTCCATCATCAGCAAAATTTAATCCTCTAACATTCTCTCCATCATCAGCAAAATTTAATGCTCCAACATTCTCCCCATCATCAGCTTCTTTAAAAGAGAACGTTGAAAAAGATTCTTCATCAGCATTAAATAAGAAACAGCGAAAAGATTACATACAATTCATGAATTCTTAATATAAAAAAGAAAGATGGCGCCAATCACAGATCAGTTTTTCGTATCTTTTGGGATCTCTAAAAGTTTAGTTCGGAAAAAGATTGGCACAAAATTTAAAGTTGGTGAAATATAAAGTATAGATTTAAAAAAAATTTTCGGAGTGTGTGGTAAAAACGGTTCAAATCAACTTCTAATTTTAAATCTTTTTTTCTTAAAGAGCGGTAATCACTTTTGTGCCTTATCGTTCAGTTTTTTGATTAGACGGCGCTTACGTAAATTTAAAAAAATTTTTATATTCATAATAATTTTTTAATAACAAATTAAATTATTTTGTATTTTAGGTTTTTTTAAAGTTTAATCTCTTGAATTCTTGTTAATCTCTCATTAACATAAAAAAAACAAGGGATTCGTGCGCATGAGAAAAAAAATTTTATTAGCATTAATAATTAATGGGTTTGGCGGATTTTTTGTAGAATTTTTTTTTCAAAACTCTTATGGAACCCCTGTAGGAAACGAGAATCATCCTGAAAATCAGCAGAGTGCTGCACTAGAAGCTGAGTTGAATACTCTTGAAACTACTTTGGCAAACGAATTTGTTTCCAAAAAATGTGAGGGGCACTATAGTCAGGAAGCTTCTTGCGTTTTGATAGATAATTTTGACGATCCAGCTGGGTTGCAAAAGATTTTGAATAGGAATGCTTCTGGGGCAACTGCATTAAGACAAGCTTTAATGAAGGTCACTCCTGAAAGATTTTTTGAGGTGATGCGTGCTTTAGCGCCAGGTGTGTGCAAGTATGTTTTAAGGGTATTAAATAACATCAATCCTGAAATATTTGGTGAGTTATTTGATAAACGGTTAAAAGATATTGACCTTTGTAAAAAGAAAAATTTTTTTAATCTGAATATTAGTGATGAAAATTATGATTGGCACAAAGTTCACGCTTCAGGAAAAAATTTTTTCTGTTTAGGAAAGGTATTATTTGTTCTGAATAGGGCGTTTAATTCTGGTATTTACGTTGATGTAAAAAAAGTACGTGATACATTGTATAGTCTTAGAAAGTATAACTCCTTAAGCAATATAGTCGAAAATTTAGTGTTTTTTTTGCGTGATTTTGGTATGGTCCATTATTCTTTTTTTCCTGTAGTGGCTGCATTAGGGCGTGTTTCTGTTTTTGAAAATGATCCCTTTGGATCAGACACTATTCTTAAAGCGTGCAAAGTAGCTTTAGAAAGAAGCCCTTTTAGTGCTTCAGATTCTTTTAAAGTAAAAAGTGGGCAAGGTCACAGAGATTCTTTTTCAGACTCTTTATTAAATTTTATTAGTAGAAATTCTGGAACTTCAGAAGACATAGCGTGGATTTTTAATGTTTGTGTTGTGGGAAAAATTTTAAATGATGAAGATTTTTTTGAACTTATTCAAAAATTTAAAAATCCGTTAGCTCTTCATCAAATTTTAAAATTTTCGTTCAAGGGCGTTTGCGAAAATTTTATGCATCCAGATGTTTTTTCCAGGATTTATAGTTGTTTGCTTAGCTCAGATGATCTAACGAATAAAAAAATTGTTTTTGATTTTTTAAGCGAGCTCAGTGAATATGCGCGTCTATTTGATCTTGCTCTCAGGAATTTATTTTACAAAGAAGGGGCTTTTATTGAAACATTGAAATATTTATCTATCTGGGGTAAACAAGATCTTTTTAAGTATGCCGTAAATACTTTTTTTGAAAATCCAGAAAATTTTTTGAAAGAACTAGATTCTATTTTTAGCGAACTAGATTACGTTGTAAAAGAAAAAAAAATCAACAATTTTTTTTCTGTTTTAACAGAATCCAATCCAGAATTTTTTTACCGTGTTTTGGACTTTTTTGCGAAAGATACTGGGTGGACGGGTCAAGGATTGTTTTTTTCTGAAATGATGAGGAGAATTCAGCAAAGCGTCTTATTAAACGCAGTATTTAATTCAGAAGATACATATAGTCAAATACTAAAATTTTTTATTGAAAAAGATAGAGCAGATACTCTTGGGGGGGGAAGAATTCGTTTGCTTCAAGAATTAAGCAAAGCTTATCCTGGAGTAGAAAAAAATCTTTTGGTTGAAATTTTAAAAAATTTACCCAACTATACTAAAGACACAGATTTGAAACAACTTGAATCTTTAAAAAGAGTTTTAGCACCTCGATTAAAGCGTATGGAAATAACTATCCAAGACGATTGGAAAATTTTTCTCGATTGTGGTGTGATTGAATTAGGTAAATTTTCTGAAAATGATAAAGTGTTTCATTTCGTTAGGGACATGATGAGACATTTGTCGCTTTCCCAAAAAAACAAACTTTTAGAAAATGTTTTGTCATATGATGCTTTTAGTATAAAAAGACAGGCACATTATTTAGAAATTATTGGAATTTCTTTCAATGATATATCCGATCATTCAAAAAGAAGCATTAAAAACAATTTATATCAAATATTTAAAATGGACAATTTTTATTTATTTTTAAAATTTAAGCACTTAATTGACCAAGAATTTAGTAATAATAGAATTAATGAAGAATTAGACAAAAATCAAATTAACCAAGAATTGAATTATAATCGAATTAATGAAGAATTAGACAGCAGTCTGTCTTTTGTTTATAAGAGTGCGTATGACAATCTTTCTCTATTCGGGAAGTATTTTAATATTATAACAAGTAAAGATAGTAGTTTGAATAATAGAGAAAATGCATTGCAATTTTTTCATAATGAATCGATTAAAGAAGGGGGAAAATATTTTGTGTGGAATCTTTTTAAGAGTTTCCCTTACGGAGATGATTCTTCATCTTCATGCGTGAAAGCTTTGGTAGATTTTAAATTAAAAACAATTAGAAAAAAGATGGATCGAAGTTCGACCGAATATGGTGCAGCTCTGAGAAAATCAGAAGAAGATTTGAGTTTGTTTTTTGAGAATCAAAAAATTGATGTAAAAGTGGATTTTTTCGAAAGAATTAAAAATAATGTTAATCATGCGTATCCTTCTAATTATACGTTTTATTTTTCTAATAATTTTTTTAATAAAATTTTGAATAGTATTAAAGGAGAAAATTTTTCGATTAATGAAGAAAATTTGAGTGTGTTGCGTCAAAAACTAGAATGTGTTGTGGATAGTTACAATCGCTTTAGAGATCCAGAAAGCGTAGAAGAAGCAATTGCGGGGTTTAGTTTATGTGCTCAAGAAGTTTTTGATTTCATGAAAAAAGTAGAAAAATTTGAAGATATTAATGATTCTGGTTTTTTAAAATTTCTGGAAGAGGGAGATGTCGAAGAGAAAAATCTTTGTTATCAAGGAATGTCTAAATTCATCAATGACTCAAGAGAAAATTATGATTTTTTGATAGGAAAGATTAATCACGTCTTAAAAACCGAACAATTTTCTAATTATTTAATACAAAAAGAAAATAGAAATTTTATTTTCGAAGAAATAAGTAAATTTTTAGCTGGGTATATTCAAAGAAAAAAGTTTCCAAAGCTTTACATAGAAGGAAAAAAAGACGAAGATATTTTGTATTTTGGAGAAATTAATTTTCAAGGCATGTGCGGATTTTTTAAGCAATTTTCCGAAAAATATTTTAATGCTCGGATGAAAGAAAGAAAGCAACTTCTTGAAGAGTGTGTAGTGTTTTGTTTGAAGGCAGTAAATGAAGAGGTGTCACAAATACAATATGTTGAGAGTAATATTTTTCATCGTTTTTTAAAACCTTTAAGAGAGAGCTCTAAAAAATCAATTAATCAGTATGTAGAAAGTGGAATGCACAGAGAAGACTTTCGTGCGTTTCACCCTTATAATCTTTTAAAAATGTTTTTCTCAGGGGTGATGAATGGGGGGATGTTTGGAAGATCTGGTCAAGGAAAGAAAAGGTGTCCTAGTGGAGTAATAGCGGATTTGGTAAAAACTATTGCAGATATCAATAGAAACGCTCTTGAAGATGAATTTCAAAATTCACCGATCACAAGTTTTGGTCTTTGTGACGAAGAATTACCCAAAAAACGTTAAATGTCTCTGGAATAGTCTATTTTATTATGTTTGTATCTTTCCGTAAAAAAGGGGGGTTTTCCCCCGATACAGAAAAGTTTAGCTTCATGCTGAAAAATATTGAAGATATAGAGACAGGAATCTTAATAAAAGAGCTATAGTTTTCTGTTTTTTTCAAGAATTTTTTAAAATTAGTATTTTTTAGTCAGCGTTTTTAAATTAGATCTCTTGAAAAACCATAAAATAAGAGGGGTTTAACCAAAGATAGCATGATTGATTTTCAAAATTTTATTAACGTGAAGTGCCGAAAAAATACGCAGTGTTACCTCCAGCATTTCAAGTGATTGTGTATTTGCAATGGTTTTTCGACGAAATCTCGCAAACCAATGGCGGTGTTGAGCGTTATTTTGTTCAATGGAAAAAGTTTTATCTTTTCCCTAAAAGATTCGGGGGATTGGAATAATTTTATTAAAACCTGCCCAATGATCTGCGCAATATAAATAAACTTTTCTGTTTTTTTAATCGTTCAAAAAAATCGTTTGAATGTTTGACTCGAGTGACTAACAAATTCCCAATCGATGAGCCGTTTTCCAGAACGATCATATACCAAATCAAACTGAAAGTGTTGGACTAATGCGTTGAAAGTTGTCATTGGAGCGGTCGAAAAGATCCATGGCGATCTTGTCCCCGGTTTGGTCGAAAAAATGCAGTATACTCTTGCAAAACTCTTTGGCAGAGACGAAAAATCGATTATTGCGCACATGTTCATTCTTCGATGGGGAGCTTGTTGTGGGGGTGGCAAATAATGCACCTCAATCCCCCATTTCTTTTGCTGCTTTTTGGGTATATTTGCTTGTGTTATAAGGACCTAGATCAAGATCAGGTGCGTTTTAGGCGCCTTTAGATAAGCGTTATTCAAGGTTTTTAAGGATACCCACCGTAAGGTGTATGTGCGTCAAATCCAAGGGCTCCCACTAGGTTCATGCGTGTAGGCCGTCGTGGCAATGGGGGTGCCTGACAGGCGATTTTCGTTGCCATGGTAGGCATAAGGGTTGAAAGTGTCAAAATAAATGTTTAACAGCATTGAAATCCCCTCCTGAAATAATAATTAATGTTTTAATAAA
>NZ_ARPM03000016.1 GCF_000388175.3 Holospora undulata HU1
CCTCCACGGGTTTTCCATATCCAGCATCTGCACACACTCCCTTTAATGTAGGATAACTCCGCACCCAGCACCTGTGTCATTGGCCTTATGAACCGTGATATGGAGCAGATTGCCTTGCCTATCAACACCACTATGCCGTTTACGTATCTTTTTTCCCCCATCTATACCTATTTTTTCTGAGGCACCTGTGGGGTTAACGCTTTGTGAATGATGCTATAGCTGGGATTCTTACTCCTTTCATACTTAATTCGACTTGTCTTAACAAAGTTCATGCATTACTTTTTCCCATACCCCATTAATCCTACAAGGTCTATAAAACGAATGTACCGTCCATTGACAACTGCTCTTGATTATATAAACTACTGCATTACCCCCCTCTTTTTTGTTGTATTTGCTTCTATTGCCGCTATCAAAATGATGCTTTATCACACCCCTCTCTCTTTTATAATTGCTTGGATAAGTCTTCTTCTACTCCTTCAAGCCTTTTATATCACACTTTTTTATTCATGAATACAGGTTCTTACATTTGTACCGCCGAACCCTCGAACAAAACTGCTTTTAAAGCACTCCGAACATTCACAAAATTTACATACAATCATTTTTAGAGACTTTTAAAAGAATTCCTTTACAAGATCTTTAGTTAAAGGCTCAAACATTTTTGCCTTAACTACTCAACCTTTTGGATTTAGTGGGCAAGGCGTACATCTATATAATTTTTATCTGTAATACTTATTTAAATACAACTTATCTAAAGAGCTGTTTCGCAGGAAATTTCAAATGAAGACGAAGAGCTATACGATCGTTTTATTGCTTGCTCTAAGTGTTCTGCAATTGATTCAGGATTTAATGAAAAAACTATATCTGCTTCTGATAAAGAGCAATTAGCGTCGATCAATGCAACACAATCTTCTTTTACGTTTAGGAACGAAATGGCATGTCCTATTGATCGCATTCCAAGAATTATGGGAACAAAGCCCACAATTAGTCCCTTTGGTGTAAAGGATTGAGTAGAGGTAAGGGCGTTAATTTTTGAAAAAGGGTTAACTATCTCTTGAGTATTTATTTTTGCAAAAGGGTCTGCTACCTCTTGAGTATTTATTTTTGCAAAAGGGTTAACTACCTCTTGAGTATTTATTTTTGCAAAAGGGTCTGCTATCTCTTTGGTATTCGTTTTTTCAAAAGGGAGATCAACCTTCTCGTTATCTCTAAGGGTTTTAAGGTAGTTGAAAATAAAATTTGCAACAGGCATCAAATACTGTGAACCTGGAGAAAAATTTTTTACTTCTATACTAAATTTTTCTTTGAATTTTTTTTTAGAAAGTGAAAATTCATTGGGTGAAGAAAAATTACACCCTATTTGTTTTTTAACTATTTTTTGAATAAAGGTACACAATGAATTTGCATTTTCATCTATTTTTTCATCAGACCATTCGTTTACGAAGAGTTTTGCTATTTTTGCTGTTTCTTCATATCCATATTTTACTGCATATTTCGCAAGCCCCAAACAGTATCCTGGATTTATTGGTTGATATTTTTCTGTGTTTAAAAACGGAAATAAAACAACAAGCACTTCATTTAAAGAATCTCCAATAATAGTAATAGTTTTAGAGTTTACGGAGCTTGAATCTTCAAGCGTAAAAAATTTTTCGAGTTCACGTTGTGTAAATTGTTGCTCAACTAATAGTTTTCTTAAATGCATTTTATAAAAATAGCGAGAGGCAAACGTGTAATTTATATTTTCCCTTTCTTCCAAAACATCTTCTAAAAATTTTATTTTTTCAGTAGTTGAGTGTAATAATGTATCTAAAAAAGTTTTAGGATCGCGTTCTTTAATAGCGTTTATTAAAGTTTTTCCTTTTTTAAATTCTTTTAATCGCTCGATAAAAAGCTTTAAGGAATCGTTGTCTGAGAACGCTGGAGAAAAATAAGAAGACGATGCTATCATAAAAAATAAAAAAATAAACTTTTTTTTCATATGTTTTTTACAAATTTTAATATTTTACAAATAAATTATATATTTTTTTGTATGAAAATCAATAATATTTTTTTTATATATCAGAAAAATTTTATTGATTGCTATTTTGATTTAGTTATTGATTGCTATTTTGATTTAGTTATTGATTGCTATTTTGATTTAGTTATTGATTGCTATTTTGATTTAGTTAAATGATAGAGTTAATGGTTGAATTATTATGAAATTAACTTGAGCCCGCTTCTTTAATGGGTAAATTTTCAAAAGCAAGCAGGAAAGTGGCTGGTAAGTAGAATTAATTAACTTATTTTAACGATTTTAAATTTTACGGCCAGTATTTCCTCTGCTTTCCTATTTTTCTGGAAATATTACTAGTACGCGCTTGCCCATCTAAGCAGTTAGAAAAATCACCTTATCGTAATTTTTTAAGACTATAAAGAAGAATAGGTTGAGGTAAGGTATGTTTTAGTTTAGGATAAAAAGAGCGTCAATTAACCATCTGCTGAATATGGTGTTTGAAAAAGTCCTTATTGCAAATCGAGGCGAAATTGCGGTGCGCATTCAAAGAGCCTGTAAAGAAATGGGAATAAAAACTGTGGCGGTGCACTCTGTAATAGATCGCGATGCTATGCATGTGCGCCTGGCAGATGAAAGTGTGTGTATAGGTCCGGCTTCTTCAAATTTCAGCTATATGAATATGGGTGCCATCATTTCTGCCTGCGAACTTACTGGAGCCCAAGCAGTTCATCCTGGATTCGGGTTCTTGTCAGAAAATGCAAATTTTGCTCAAGCTATACAAGAGCACGGAATTACGTTTATAGGTCCTTCTCCTGAACACATTCGAGTAATGGGAGACAAAGTAGAAGCAAAAAAAACTGCTCTGGCTCTTGGATTGCGGACTGTTCCTGGATCAGAGGGAGAAATTTCTAACATAGAAGAAGCGCAATCCATAAGTCATAAAATTGGATATCCTGTGTTGATAAAAGCCACTTCCGGTGGGGGGGGAAGAGGAATGCGGGTTTGCTATCATCCTTGTGAACTAAAAGAGCTTATAGAAAATGCTAGTACGGAAGCTCAAGCATGCTTTGGTCATTCGGGTGTGTATATTGAAAAATTTCTTGCTAATCCAAGACATATTGAGTTCCAAATTTTAGGAGATAATTTTCGTAACGTCTTATGTCTTGGCGAAAGAGACTGCTCTGTGCAACGACGCCATCAAAAAATTTGGGAAGAAGCATTATGCCCTGTATTAAGCACCGATCAAAGACAAGAAATGTATACAAAAGTAATTCACGCGATGAAGCAGTTTGGATATCAAGGGCTGGGAACTTTGGAGTTTTTGTACGAAAACGGGCAGTTTTATTTTATTGAAATGAACACTCGAGTTCAAGTGGAACATCCAATTACTGAAATGATCTACGGGTTGGACTTAATTCGGCTACAACTTCACGTTGCTCAAGGGCTGCCTCTTCCTTATACCCAAGACGATCTTCGTCCCTTTGGCCATGCAATTGAGTGCAGAATTAATGCAGAAGATCCAGAAAATTTTTGTCCAAGTCCGGGAAAAATAGGGGCGTATGCAGCTCCAGGAGGACCTTTTGTACGAATAGACAGTGCTCTTTTTTCTGGTTATACAGTTCCTTCCAATTACGATAGTTTAATAGCAAAATTAGTAGTCTGGGGAATAACACGAGAAGAGTGTATTTCTCGGTTAAGAAGAGCATTAAACGAATATGTTATTTCCGGGATCAACACGCTGATTCCTTTGCATTTACGTTTGTGCGATGAACCAGATATTCAATGTGGAAAATATCACATTAAGTGGTTAGAAGATTACTTGAAGGATAAAGGTTCTTGAAGCTTTTAACTTTTATTTTTCTTATACCCAAGAAATGGGTTTGCGTCATCAGACAATGAGAAGGGGAAAACATCTATGCCTATTCAGTTAAGCTCTTCTGATTCTGTCTTTTATCTTATTGACGCTTCTGGATTTTTATTTCGTAGTTTTTTTGCGTTACCTTGCCTTACAACTTCTAAAAATCGCCCTATAGGGGCATTGCTAGGGGTGTGTAATATGCTTTTAAAGCTTTGGGAAGAGCACAATTTTACCCACTGGACTTTGGTGTTAGACAGCAAAGAGCCAACTTTTCGTCATGAATTAATGCCCAGTTACAAATCTCAAAGAAAAACTCCTCCAGAAGCACTTTTAGAGCAATTTTCTTTTCTGCCACACCTGTGTGAAAGTTTTTCTATTCCTTATATTGTTTGCCCAGGATTTGAGGCCGACGACTTAATGATAAGTTATGGCAAATGGGGGGAGAAATTTGCCAAAAAAATCTGTTTAATTTCTTCAGATAAAGATTTAATGCAAGCCATCACTCCAAAAATTTTAATGTATGACCCCGTCAAAGAACTGTGGATAGATCAAGAAACAGTAAAAACACTTTGGGGAGTAGTCCCTGAAAAAATTCCTGATATACAGGCGCTTTCTGGGGATGCCTGCGACCATATTCCAGGAATCCCAGGAGTTGGCCTTAAAACTGCAAAGTTATGGATACAAGAAGCAGGAGATTTAGAAGCCGTACTTCAAGGAAAACTTAAGGTTTTATCTCATCATAAGAAAAAATTAATTAATGATTTTCAAGATCAAGCGCGACTGTGTTACCGCATGACCTGTCTTAGAGATGATGTTCCAATTATTCATTCAGATTTTGAATATTTTAAACGTTGCACCCCAGATTCTCAAAAATTAGAGCATTTCATAGATCAACTAGAATTAAGAAGATTAAAGGGGCGCTTGACGGATTTAGGATGGCTAAGGAAAAAAATTCCTACTGCCGTTTCTGTCAAATTTTGGACCTCCACAGATCTTTTACGGCAATCTTCAGTTTATATTAGCTGGGTTCAGGATAAAGAAGAGCGTATCTTTGGAGCTTTCCTAAAATTTTACGATTTAGATTTTTTGATTTTCGTTCCATTTTCAGATTTTGAAACTAGCGAATGGAAAAATTTCTGGAATCAAGAGAAAAATTTGAAAATTTTCTGGGATGCTTTAGCTGTATTACGTAAACTTAATAAAGACATGTCTTCTTCCATAGAAGATTTAAGGCTATTGGAATATATTGCAAGAGGGTGTCACAGCTCTGATACCTCCCAACAAACTCTTCTTCAGTGTGGGATTGAAGTAAAAGATTTGGATGTTCAATGGGATTCAAGCATCTCAGAAAAATTTCATCACACCAAAGCGGTTCAGGAAGCGTTTTTTGGAATACAGGCGTATCAAATTTATAAAAATCGTCTTAAAGACGCTGAAATGGAAGAACTCTACGAAACGTTGGATCTTCCCTTAATGGGATGTTTACAAAAAATGGAACAAAAAGGAATAGCTTTAGATGTCTTAATATTACAAGAGTTATCTTCGAAACTGTTAAAAAAAATGAAAGCGTTGGAAGAAAAAATTTATATAGAAATAGGGAAGTCTATAAATTTAGCTTCTCCTAAAAAATTATCTGAAGTTTTGTTTCAAGATCTAGGGTGGCCAGCATCTAAAAAGGGAAAATCTGGGCAATATTCCACTGACAGCGGTGTGTTGGAAGAATATGTACTAAAGGGATATTCCTTAGCGCAAGATATATTAGATTGGCGTCATTATGCAAAATTGAAACAATCCTATACGGACGCTCTTCCTGAACAAATAAATTTAGATACTAAAAGAATTCACAGCAGGTTTTCTATGGTTACTACGTCTACGGGAAGGTTGGCTTCTTTTCATCCTAATCTTCAGCATATTCCTATTTCTAGCGAATTTCCTATTCGTAGCGCTTTTCACTCTGCGCCTGGATATTTTTTTTTAAGTCTAGACTATTCTCAAATAGAGCTACGTTTATTGGCGCACATGGGAAATATTCCTTCTTTAATCAAAGCATTCCAAGAAGGAAAAGATATTCATTATACTACTGCCCAAACACTTTTCAATACCAGTGAAGTTACCGATGAGCATCGAAAATACGCAAAGACAATCAACTTTGGGATTTTGTATGGAATGAGCGCCTATGGTCTTGCTCAGCAGCTGCGTATTTCCTCAAAAGAGGCAGGGGACTACATTCATCGCTACTTTGAGTTATATCCTGGAGTAAAAGATTATATGAAGCAGGTAGAAGAACATGCAAAACAAACGGGGTATGTTTGTACACTTTGGGGAAGAAAGTGCGCGATTTTAGATATTCACAGCAGCTCTTCAACGATACGACAAGGGGCAAGCCGCCAAGCCATTAACGCTCCGTTACAGGGAACTTGTGCGGATTTTATGAAAAAAGCCATGTTGGAGTGTCAAAAAATTATAGGGCACACTAGCTATTTACTTTTACAAATTCACGATGAGCTGCTTTTAGAAGTACCTGAAGAGTGTGTAGAAAAATTAGCGCATACTCTTCAATCGGTGATGGAGCAGGTTGCTTACTTAAAAGTTCCTTTACAAGTCAATTATTATTGGGGGAAGGTTTGGGGAGAGAAAAATATCGCACACTAGAGGAAAATTTTACAAGAAAAAGATGTGGAAAAGTGAAAATACTCAATAAACAAGTAACACATCATATTAGGCCGTGCCCTTAATCAAGCCAAAGAACAATTGAAGCCAAATAGGCAGCGCCCAGAAAATTTACAGACATTTTATTATAGCGCATAGCAATGGCGCAAAATTGCTTTAAGTTTAGAAAAAAAATTCTCGATCAAATGACGGGAGTAAAGATATTTATTATAATATGAGAGCTTTAAACGGTTCTTTTTAGGGAGACAAGGCCTTGCGACTCTTTTCTTTTATAGCTAAGGCTATATAAAATGATTATATGAATATATTAGTACTTTAGGTTGAATTAGGTGCAATTAAAGGAAAATGACAAAGAGCTACAGCAACGATTTAAGACAAAGGTGAATAGAATATTTAGATGAGGGGGGGGAGCGGGTATATTGAAGCATCGCAACCATCTAAAATAAGTGTATCAGCGGTAGTCATGTGGCATAGAAAATTGGAATAGAAAATACAGACAAGAAGGCAGGTATTTTCCTAAGAGGCGTGGTGGATCAAAAAAAAGATTGACTTAGAAAAGCTTGAAAAGTATGTCACAGAACCCCAAGACATGACCTTGAAAAAAGCTGCT
>NZ_ARPM03000015.1 GCF_000388175.3 Holospora undulata HU1
TGCTGAACCTTTCGCTGATCGATCATACTAAGTACGAAGGTTCATTTGCATTAAACATTGTTGTTTATTTTTAATAAAATAGCCTCTCTTTCGGATCTTTTAAACTACCTGAAAAAAAGTGAGGGGGAGTATGGAGCTTGTAAGAAAAATGCTTTTCATGAATAATAAAAAAGGTATTGTATTGGTTTTGTTGAGAGAAAAATTGTGTGTGGTATTGTAGGATTTTTAGGGACGTGTCCCGCTCTGGAGATAATCGTTCAGGCTTTAAAAGGTCTTGAATACAGAGGGTACGATTCTTCTGGTGTTGCGCTTATCGAACACGGGAGGTTGTTACGCCATCGTGCGGTAGGTACCTTAGATCAATTGATGAAAGTGTTACCAGAAACTACAAAAAGCACGTTGGGTATAGGACATACGCGATGGGCAACGCACGGCGCACCAGAAGAACGCAATGCTCATCCCCAAGTCAGCCATGGAATTGCTGTAGTTCATAACGGTATCATCGAAAATTTTTCTGAACTTAAAGCGCAGCTTCTAAAGCAAGGGTATGCATTCGAAAGCGAAACAGATACCGAGGTGGTCGCACATTTTATTCATCAACATTACTCAAAAAGTAAAAATGTAGAGGAAGTATTTTCCAAAGTGCTAAAAGAGCTAGAGGGAAGCTTTGCCTTGGCAATTATTTTAGAAGATCACCCAAACCATATTTTTATTGCAAGAAAGGGGATCAGCCCTTTGGCTATTGGGCGTAGCGCTAAAGGCATCAGCCTTTGCTCTGATACCTTAAGTTTAGTGGGAATTGCCGATGAACTTAGTTATATAGAAGATGGCGTTTGGGGGGATTTATCCTTAGAGGGTATTAAAATTTTTGATGAAAATCAGATTTCTCAATCTATTGAATTTGTTCCCCATCCTTTGGGAAAAGACTCTTTAGGGAGAGGCGAGTTCAGCCACTATATGTTAAAAGAAATGTACGAACAGCCAGATATTGTACTAAAAGAAGGTACACAAACGTTAGATATTCCAAAAGAGTTGTCTAAAGCTTTGCACATCACATTAATAGGGTGTGGCAGTGCTTTTTATGCTGCCTGGGGAGGAAAATATTATTTAGAACAATTGGCAAATCGTATCGTTACTTTGGAACTTGCTTCTGAATTCCATTATCGAAATCCTGTTGTGCAAGATGGGGTTACTATTGCTGTTTCTCAGTCCGGGGAAACAGCTGACACATTAAAAGCTATTCAATATATGGAACAGCACGGCCAGTATACTGTAGGAATGGTTAATGTTCCTCATAGCTCTATTTCTCGTCAAGTGCATTACGAAATACTAACAAAAGCAGGACCAGAAATTGGGGTAGCTTCCACGAAAGCTTTTACAGCTCAATTGCTTTGTTTATTAAAAATTTCGATGAATCTTATGCAAGATTCTGTAAGAAAACAAAAAATTTTGAAGGGATTAAAGCAGCTTCCTTTAGATATGCAAAAAATATTTTTTAAGGTATCTCAGCTTCAAGATATAGCGCAACATCTTGTGCACTCTAAAGGAATTATTTTTTTGGGACGAGGCATGAGTTATCCTGTAGCTCTAGAAGGTGCCTTAAAGATGTCTGAGCTTTCCTATATTCCTGGACAAGGATTTGCAGCGGGAGAACTTAAACACGGTCCTTTAGCATTAGTTGATGCGTGTACCCCGGTAGTTGTGTTGGCTCCTATGGATCAATTTTTTGAAAAAACTGTTTCTAACATTTATGAAGTATGCGCTAGAGAAGGCAAAGTATTTGTTATTACCGACAATGCAGGTGCAGAGCAACTTGCAGGAGTTCCCGTTCAAGACATTTTTGTTTATCCTTCCCCCACAACATGGGAGCTGCATCCATTTTTATCAGTACTAACCTTACAGCTTATCGCCTATTATACTGCGTTACACAAGGGGTGTTCCATTGATCAGCCAAGAAATCTAGCAAAGGCTGTAACGGTTGAATAAAAAAGACGCGTTTTCCCATAAGATTTTATCTTGGTATAAGGAAAATCAAAGGCCCCTTCCTTGGAGAGGGGGAACTTCTTATGAAGTTTTTTTAAGCGAGATCATGTTGCAACAAACTCAAGTTAAAACTGTTATTCCTTTTTTTCAACGCTTTTTGCAGCGGTTTCCAAATTTGACTGAACTAGCCAAAAGCTCTTTAGATGAGGTATACCAAGTTTGGCAAGGGCTTGGGTATTATTATCGAGCTCGGCACCTACATCAAGCGGCGCAAATTTGGCTATCTTTAGGAAAAGATCCAAAAGAATACAAAGAATGGTTAAGCTTTCCTGGTGTTGGGCCGTATACAGCAGCAATGCTGACAGTTGTTTTATCAAAACAACCTGCCACTGTTATCGATGGAAATATTAAGCGTATTTTACAGCGTTATTTTGGACTAGATACCCTGAAAGAAATTAAGACAATGGCTGAGAAAATTCTTCCTTGTAAAAATCATTCAGAGTATACTCAAGGATTAATGGATTTAGGTGCTATGGTTTGTACACCTAAAGCGCCTAAATGTTTTGTTTGTCCTATTGCTCAGCACTGTAAATTTAAGCAAGGAATGTGGGCTCCTTTAGTTATACAAAAATCATCTAAACCAACACGTTATGCTCATGTTTATTTGTGCAGGAAAGAAAATGAACTTTGGACAGTTCAAAATACGCAAACTTCTTTATTAAAAGGGCTATGGGGATTTCCTTTATCTGATCTTCAATCAGAAGAAAAAATGCCCTGTATAAATTTAGATCCGAATTTAATTAATGATACTGTTCGTCATGTATTTACGCATTTTACACTAATTCTTCGTGCTTGGGATGCCAGTTCAATTTCTCAGAGTGTGATTTCTAGATGGTCTAATGGAAAATGGCTAAACTTTGAGCAAAGAAAACTTATAGGATTTTCTAGATTGATGAGAAAGGTGGAAGAAAAATGGAATTTTTAAAAACATTTATTAGTATGCATAGTAAGTTAGGGGGATAATACCATTTCCCGATACTAAATGGACAAATGCGAAGCGGTGCATATACTTTTCACAATTGTATTTTTTAACGCGCGCACAAACTCGCAAATCACCGCTTCACAGCCCCAAGGGGTTCGTAAATCTTGTTCGATAGGATAGTGTTTTTTATATAGAGCCATAATCTTTCGACCGGGTTAAGCTCTCGTGAATATGAAGGAAGATAAAAAATAGTAATATTGTCAGGGATTTTTAAAGCCTTGGATTTATGCCATCTTGCTTCATCCATGATCAACGCAATTTTATTAGACGGATACTTCTTTACACGCTCAGATAAAAATACATTTATATGTATCGACATTAGGTAA
>NZ_ARPM03000014.1 GCF_000388175.3 Holospora undulata HU1
AATTGATATTCTGCGTTCCAAACTTCCAATTGGTGCCATCGAGCATTAAATGCATTTTAGGAACTGGCTCCCAAATGCTTGATATTAAGGCTTTTGAGAAGAGCCCAGAATCAATTCCTTGTCCTTTTAAAAAAACGCCTGACGCGTTCAAGCTTGGATTTTATTGAAGGTGGAGCGTTTATCTTGTGGATCAGCGCAGGATGCTGAACCTTTCGCTGATCGATCATACTAAGCACGAAGGTTTTAAAAGTCTCTGCGCGGGAATTGTGAAAAGCTAATATTTTTCTTATCTTATTTATTAAGGATGATAGGTTCATTTGCATTAAACATTGTTGTTTATTTTTAATAAAATAGCCTGTCTTTCGGATCTTTTAAAGCCCCTTCAAAAAAGTGAGGGGGAGTATGAGCTATCTCTATCTATATAAAGCTCTTAAAAAATGAAATATTAAGTTCAATTCATACAAATAAACGAATAACTGATTTTTTTTAATAGAAACATCACAAAAAATAGAACGTACTTTAAAATCACAATTAGAAGACGTAGAAAAAAATATTTAGATTCGGACTCTATTTTATCTAGAGCCAGCCCTAAATTGAGTTGATTTTTTCGTTGTTTTTTCAGAATTTAATAAAAATTCAAAAGAAATTTGTATTCAATCAGACGTTATGCGTTGAGGGAGGATCAGTAGGATCGGATCAAGGATCTTTTACCTGGAAAACCAAGGGATGGGCGTTACAGCAAAAGACAATCGCCTGTTTGTGGAGGCTGTTTTTTACCGCTACCGCACAGGAATTCCGTGGCCGAAGAGGTTTGACGATTTTAAAGCTATAGTATTAGGTTGAATAAGATATTTTAAAGAATCACGAAATAGCGTCGAATAGAGCGTTGGAATTTAGTTATATTGTCACCTCTTCATTAGCCCAGAATTTCTCTATTGGATTCAAATCACAAGAGCAAGGAGGTAGAAAAATTATACTGCATTTTACAGATTCTATTCATTCTCTACTTCCCTTAGATTTATGAAAAGAGGCATAATAACACCTTGACCAGGCTTTAGTTCCTTAATCAGAAATTTTTTCTACCCAAGTCCGTTAAAAACTAGTAGTGCTATCGGCGTGTTATTAACCAAACCGGCAATACTATTTGTTCTTTGATACTATTTTCCACTCTTTTTTCCAACCGAATTTTCACTTTTTCTTCCCCAGCCCTCTGTACTTGCACATAGCCATATCAATGCCACTTTCATCAATATATACAAGACTTTGATACGATATATATTTGATCGATTCTTGATACCGACTTCGATTTTATTTACTTTGCTTTTCTTGGATTTATGCCATCTTGCTTCATCCATGATCAACGCAATTTTATTAGACGGATACTTCTTTACACGCTCAGATAAAAATACATTTATATGTATCGACATTAGGTAAAATCGAGATTAAGTAAAATTAGACTAAAATT
>NZ_ARPM03000013.1 GCF_000388175.3 Holospora undulata HU1
ACATCGTAAAGTTTTCCTAGTCTCTCTAACCATATATCAATACATCATTATAAAATTAAAACTTTATACTCATAATATCTATCTCAACCACTTTCAACACTTATGGGGCGAAATCTTGCAAACCAATGGCAATGCCGAGCATTATTTTGTTCAATGGAAAAGGTTTTTTCTTTTCCCTGAAAGGGGTGGGTGCTTGGAATAATTTTATTAAAATCTGCTCAATGATCTGCGCAATAAAATAAAATTTTTAATCGTTCAAAAAGTTGTTTGAATGTTTGACTCAAGCGATCACCAAATTCCCAATCGATAAGCCGTTTGCCAGCACGATCACAGACACTTTAAAAATCCAAATTTTTTTGCTTCTTTTTTTTAAATAATGCCAAAAGTTATCGACTTCCTTGACAATACTTTTGTCTTTTGGGGATAGCTCAATTTTGGCGCATAGCCTTGATTATAAGGTGCCCGCCTTCTTCAAAACAGCTGTGGTGCTGGCACCAAAACGCTGAGCAATTCGGTTCATTAAAAGGCCGCTTGCGTATAAAACGAAGACTGAGCTTGTCTTTTTCATGCACACCTCGTGAAATTTTTTCCATATTTTTTACATTTGTACCGCTGCCCCCCTCGAACGAAACCGCTTTTAAAGCGCTCCGAACATTCACAAAATTTACATACAATCTTTTTTAGAGACTTTTAAAAAAGACTTCTTCTATCAATTCTAACAAAAAAAATATTTAGTTAAAAGCTTCATTATTAGATGGATATACAGGTTACATTACAAATTGACCGCGCCGCAACATCAGAAGCGCCTACATGAATTGGCACAACTCACTCTCAAGATTTTCTATAGTCGTTTAGCCTGAAGATGGGATTTGGAAGAATACAGAAATAGCCTCATAAAGTTTATCAAATGCATTAATTTGGCATATACACTCATGCTGAATGAAATTGTTTACAAGTTTAATTATTTTTCTTACGCAAAGATTTCTGAAAGAAGAAAAACGTGTTGCGTTAAGAACGCAGCAGATAGGATTAGGGCAGTTTTGTTATCAGGGTAGAGCTCGTCAAATTGCTAAGGCTCTTCTGAGTGACGATCGTAGAGAAGTATAAGGAAGATCAAAAGTTAATGGTATCAAGCAGGGACTCTGTGAGCAAGCTAAATACTTCACAAACAGAAGAACTTATCGCACATTTGGAAAGCCACCACGTATATGAAAGTGAGAGATACCTGCGCTTATGTTCTTGAGGTGTTGCGTAGACGATTCAAGGCAAGACGTTCCACGCCCATAATTTTTCATTTAAAAAGCCGAAAAGCACGGCCCGCAAAGGCAGCCAAGCAGGAAGCCCCTTTATTCAACGGTGATGACCACACCGCCAGAGGATGCCCTCTTCTTGTTTGGTGATGACATTCCCCCCACACCATGGCAACGAAAATCACCTGTAAGGCACCCCC
>NZ_ARPM03000012.1 GCF_000388175.3 Holospora undulata HU1
TTATTTATTAAGGATGAGAGGTTCATTTGCATTAAACATTGTTGTTTATTTTTAATAAAATAGCCTCTCTTTCGGATCTTTTAAACTACCTGAAAAAAAGTGAGGGGGAGTTATGCTTGATTATATAAACTACTGCATTAACACCCTCTTTTTGTTGTATTTACTTTTATTGCCGCTATCAAAATGATGCTTTATTCCTTCCTACTCTTTCTCTTTTAAATCGCTTGGATAATTCTTCTTCTACACCTTCAAGCCTTTTATATCACACTTTTTTATTCATGAATACAGGTTCTAAAGCCTTATCTACTAGGAAGAAAGGGGAGGGAAAAGCAAGCTAAAATCGTTAAACGCTGTTTTGTGGATTTTAGGAACGCAGGTTTCCTTAGCGGGATCTTCACCCTGGTTATGAAGATTGGAAAAATACGCACAGAAAATTTTTAGAAAAACTGAGTGCTGATCTCCGACTATGAGAGGCTGATGATAGATGTCAGCCATATAAAAGCGCCCCCTTATATTCATTTAGCCTGAAGATAAAATTTGGAAGAATGCATAAAAAGCCTCATAAAGTTGATCAAATGCATGCTTTTCTACGAAATCTTGCAAACCAATGGCGGTATCGAGCGTTATTTTGTTCAATGGAAAACGTTTTATCTTTTCCCTGAAAGAGACGGTTGCTTGGAACAATTTTATAAAAACCTGCCCAATGATCTGCGCAATAAAATAAAATTTTCCATTTTTTTAATCGTTCAAAAAGTCGTTTGAATGTTTGACTAAAGTGATCACCAAATTCCTAATCGAATAGCCGTTTTCCAGAACGATCACAGACTTTAAAAATCCAAGCTTTAAAAATCAAAATTTTTGCTTCTTTTTGTTAAATAATGCCAAAATTTATCGACTTCCTTGACAATAACTTTGTCTTCTGGAGATGGCTCAATTTTGGCGCATAACCTTGATTATAAGGTGCCCGCCCACTTCAAAACAACGATCGCGCTGACACCAAAATGCTGAGCAATTCTGTTCATTGAAAAACAGCTTGCGTATAAAACGAAGGATTGGAGCTTGTCTTTTTTGGGCTCTCCTCGTGAAAATTTTTCCACATTTTTTACATTTGTACCGCTGAATCCCTCGAACAAAACCGCTTTTAAAGCAATCTTAACGTTCACAAATTTTACATACAATAGGGTGTTAATGCAGTATTTTATATAATCAAGAGCGGTTATCAATGGACGGTACATGTTTTATAGACCATGTAGGATTAAGGGGGTATGGGAAAAAGTGATGCATGAACTTGTTAAGACAAGCCGAAGTAAGTATGAAAGGAGTAAGAATCCCAGCTATAGCATCATTCACAAAGTGTTAAAACAAGTGTTAAAACAAGTGTTAA
>NZ_ARPM03000011.1 GCF_000388175.3 Holospora undulata HU1
AATGCCACTTTGCATTGATCCAAACCCTTGGTTGATTAGCTTTTCTAACATTCTTAAACGAGTTTTCTTGCCAAGGAGTATTAATCTCAGCAAACCTTTGAATAGTAATTCTCCGGTGATTTTATTATTATATCTATTGACATCGTAAAGTTTTCCTAGTCTCTCTAACCATATATCAATACATATACTCATAATATCTATCTCAACCACTTTTAACACTTATGGGGGCTAGAGAGGGAAAATAATGCACCTCAATGCCCCCTTTCTTTTGCTGCTTTTTTGGTGTATTTGCTTGTATTATAAGGTTCTTGATCCAAAATCAGGCAGGTGGATGTTAGTCGCCTTTGGATAAGCATCTTTCCGCTGATCAAAAAACGTCTTCAAGGGGTTTAAGGAACACCACCCGTCAAATCTAAGGCTCCCATCGGGTTCATGCGTGTAGGCCGTCGTGGAAATGGGGGTGCCTGACAGGTGATTTTCGTTTTCATGGTGGGGGGCATGTCATCACCAAACAGGAAGGGGGCATCCTCTGGCGGTGTGGTCATCACCGTTGAATAAAGGCTTCCTGCTTGGCTGTATTTACGGGCCGTGCTGCTGCCTTTTTAAATGAAAAATTATGGGCGTGCAACGTCTTGCCTTGAATCGCAGCCATAGAGTTCAAGAACACGAGCCGCAAATATCGCTTGCTTTCATATACGTTATGGCTTTCCAAATGTTCGATAAGTTCTGCTGTTTGTGAAATATTCAGCGTGCTTACAGATCCCCCGCTTGACACCATTAACTTTTGATCCTCCTTATACTCCTCGACTGATCGTCAATCAAAAGAGCCTCAACAATTTGACGATAGCTCCACCCCGATAACAAAACTTCCGTAATCCTATCTGCTGCGTTCTTAACGCAACACGATCTTCTTCTTTCAGAAATCTTTGCATAATAAAAATTATTAACACATAAAATTAAACTTTTAAACAATTTCATTCAGCATGAGTATAAACTGCAATACCTCCCTAAACAACCTTTTAATGATGAGTAATTTCATGTATTGATTGTATTATAGTAATTTAGCTTGAAAAATGGGGCAGAGTGGTGATATCTTTAATAGAAAATGACAAAGAAACAAAATTGCTTCGATCTAAGGGAGCGAGTAATAAGATATATTAAAGTTGGTAACGATCAAAAAACGACATCCAAAGTATTTAAAGTTAGTAAAAGCAGAGTAAGTAGGCGGGGGGTAAGACACAAAAAGAAGGGATAATTAGGTCTATCCCACGGTTAGGGAGTAAGGGTAAGATAGCCCCAGAGAAGCTAAGGATTTAAGTTCAAGCCAATAGAGATAAGAAATGAGCTGAGACAGCAAAGCTAGTTAACGCAATTATTTGTTTCTGTATACGGAAGGTTAAAAAAGCTAGGAGTTAGTTATAAAAAAAGCCTCTACCTATGTAAAAATACGCGAAAAAAACGAAGTAACTATCAAGAAGCTATAAAAGGGCATATCAACTGAAAGCCTTGCATATAGTGATGAAAATGGTATAGAGCTAACAATTTGCAAAGATACAGAATGGGGCGAAAAAGGTAAAAAACCGAAGCTTTTAACTAAAGATACTTTTTGTTAAAATAGGTAAAGGAAGTCTTTTAAAAGTCTCTAAAAAAGATTGTATGTAAATTTTGTGAATGTTTAAATTTCTTTAAAAGCGGTTTTGTTCGAGGGGGCTGCGGTACAAATAATAAAAAATGTGGAAAAAATTTCACGAGGTATGCCCGAAAAAGACAAGCTCCAAGTCCTTGTTTTATACGCAAGCGTCCTTTCAACGAACCGAAGCGCTCAGCGTTTTTGTTTCAGCGCAAGCGTTGTTTTGAAGTGGGCGGGAACCTTAGGATCAAGGCTATGCGCCAAAATTGAGCCATCTCCAGAAGACAACGGTAGTGTCAAGGAAGCGGATGAGTTTTTGCACTATTAAAAAAGAAGCAAAAAATTTGGATTTTTAAAGCTTGGATTTTTAAAGTCTATGATCGTGCAGGGCTTATCGATTAGGACTTGGTGATCGCTTGAGTCAAAATTCAAACGACTTTTTAAAATTTAAAATGGAAAATTTTATTTTATTGCTCTTAATGTTTTAATAAAAGATTTCTCTAGATCTCATGTAAATTGAAATAATGGAATTTTGAAGCCATGCAGTTTCTTTCTAGCCTT
>NZ_ARPM03000010.1 GCF_000388175.3 Holospora undulata HU1
ACTTAGACGACCCCAGCAAGTTCTACAAAAAAGAAGCTTTCGATTTTTTAAGTAGCTTAATAAATACTCCCGATGCGCTGAACTGCGTATTCCTGTCTTTTCAAGACAATAAAAAAGTGCTTACTGAAATCTTAAATTATTTTTCTGATCTTGGTGATTCAGATAATTTTGATAAAGTTTTTGAGGTTTTCTCTAAAAATGATTATTTTAATTTATTTTTATTACAAAGAATAGCAGCACAAAGTAATGCAAAACTTTTGTATCATATTTTTTCTGTTTTGGAAAAAGATGAAGAATGGAAGGAAGAAGCACGTCTTTCTAGCTTGATAAGTAACTTGCAAATGAATAATCCAAAAAATCTTGAGCAAGCTTTATGTACTTTTCTCAGTAAACATTTTAACAATGAAAAACTCACTTCTTATATAGATTTATTAAATATCTATATAGATTTATTAAATATGGAATCTGGAACGCTATTGAAAAGCCCTATACTTAAGACAATGCTTATTTTTCCAGAACTAGCTAAAAAAGTTTTTTCTGAAAATTTTGGTAACATTTTAAGAAGCTTAATAAATACTCCCGATGCGCTAAACTGCGTATTCCTGTCTTTTAAAAACAATGAAAAAAGGCTCACTGAAATCTTAAATTATCTTTCTGATCTTGGCGATTCAGGTGTTTTTGATAAAGTTTTTGAGATTTTCTCTAAAAATCATAAAAATTTATTTGAAAAAGTAGCAGAACAAAGTAATGCAAAAGTTTTGTATAATATTCTTTCTATTTTGGAAAAAGATGAAGAATGGAAGGAAGAATCACGTCTTTCTAACTTGATAAATAAATTGCAACTAGAGAATCCAAAAAATCTTGAGCAAGCTTTATATACTTTTCTCAGTAAACATTTTAATAATGAAAAACACACTTATATAGATTTATTAAATATCTATATAGATTTATTAAATATGAAATCTGTAACGGTATTGAAAAATCCTACACCTATACTTAAGACAATGCTTATTTTTCCAGCACTAGCTAAAAAAGTTTTTTTTGAAAATTTTGGTAACATTTTAAAAAAAGTTTTTGATGCTCCTAATTCAGAAAATAGAAGTAAGTATGAAGCTTTACAGTGTGTCACAGCAAATCGTTTAACGGGAATTGAAATAGATGATCAAGAGCTTTGTCTTTACATAAATAATGAAAAAATTACGTTAGATCGGTCAAATGAAGCGTATTCTTTTGTTAAAGGAGCAATCCAGCTTTTGCCTAAAGAACAAAAACTAAGTTTATTAGAGCAAAGTATATCTAGAATTTCTGATCCGTATATCGATTTTGAACTGGAACAATATTTGGATATCACTGGACTTTCTTACGATTACATTTTATATGCTTTAAATAACGATAAAG
>NZ_ARPM03000009.1 GCF_000388175.3 Holospora undulata HU1
CAAGTACGAAAATTTACAGTGTGTCGTAGCAAATCGTTTAACGGGAATTGAAATAAATAATCAAAATCTTTGTCTTTACATAAATAATGAAAAAATTAATTTAGATAAGTCAAATGAAGCGTATTCTTTTGTTAAAAGAGCAATACAGCTTTTGCCTAAAGAGAAAAAACTAAGTTTATTAGAGCACGATGTATTAAAAATCTCCGAAATAAGAACATTGGAGCAGTATTTAGGGCTCATCGGTCTTTCTTACAAAGAGATTTCTGAAAATCTGCAAACCATTATAAAAAATAAGGGGGATCAAAATTCAGAGCTCTTTAAAAAATTTGAAGATTTAAAAAAAGATAGAGGTTCTAAAGAAAGAAAAGAAGCGCTAGCATTTTTTGAAAAGGCTTCTAATACGGTTGAACAATCACAATCTTTATTATTCTGCTTAAGAAATTTTTCCCCTGAAGATTACCCTCAGAATGTAGAAGATTTAAAAATCTCTAAATTTAAAACCATCATAGATGCTTTAAAGGAGCAGCAAAAGATTCGGTTAATGCAAATTGAAAAAGCAAATAGAAATTTAAATACGTTTTTTAATGATATGCTTCAAAAAGAAAAATCGCTTCAAAGAGAAGGCAGTCAACCAGAAAAATTGATTCAAGGGAAGCGGACTAAAAATAAAAATTTTATTCCTTACATTGAAAAGTGTATTAAGAAAACATTTGATTTTCCTGATTCATGGGTTATTCCAACCCATCATGCTTATATCAATATGATCATTAACTCGATAATTTACGATCAGAGCGATAAAGACAAGGAATGTAATGAATTGCAAAATCTTGTAATCAAAATTAACGACGAAAAAAATAAAGTATTAGATATTGTCGTACAAGAGCAAAATCCAGAAAACGAAACAGTGTATGACGCCTTGATTAAACAAGTAGAAAAAGGCCACGAAGACTACGGCCCTTTACATGAAGCACTAGAAAAATTTATGATATCTTATAAGAATTTAAACGATCCAGGAAATCGCAGTGAGGCTGTTACTGGACTTTTTGATCTATCCCAAAGAATTTTTAATTTTTTAAAGGCAGACACGGAAGGAAAAGATAAAACAAGTGATGAATTTTTTAAATATTTAGAAAATCGTATAGAAAATCCTGAAAAAAATATTAAGTACAATCCTGAAAAGTGTAAACTGGGGGAAAAGTTATTTATTTCAAGATTAGGAAAAGAAAACTACGAGATTTTGTTAGGAGAATTCAATTATGCTGAAAAGATAAAGTTAGCAGAACGCAATCTTCCACGACAAAATGCCAGACAATTTGTTGTAAAAAATTTATCAGAAATTCTTAAGGGAATATCAGAAGAAAACGATCACAAAAACAATCAAAGTGCAACCGATAGAATTCAGTATTTCAAAATTGCTTCATTTGATGCAATGAAAAAATATTTGAAAAATTTCTCAGAAGAATACGCTAAAGTTCAAGACTTAAGTAAAGCGAAAGAATGTTTGGATGAGTTAACGGAAGTTTTCATGGATATTTATGATGGAAAATCAGTAGCAAAACCAAAATATATTGATCCTTCGCACTACTCAATTTTAAAAAGAAAGCTAAAAAATGTGTTTTTAGAAAATGAAAAGGAATATATAGAAAAAGAGATGAAAAACGACCTTATTGCGTTTGGTCCTTACGCAAGGCTAGTTCATTTATTAGAAGGCGCAGTTGATGAAGGGGCGAGAGGCGAAAAACGATGCGCTATTGGACTTATATCGGATACAATCAAAACGCTATCAGAGATTTATGGATGTGCGCTTGATGAAAACAATTACTCTGCCAAAACATTCAAATTAGCAGGATGTGCACGCCCAGAAAATCATGAAGATGCTGTGATGGCTAAAAACTAATACCATGGGGATGCATTATTTCTCTTAAAGACTATTAAAGCATATATACAATGGGAAGGATGCTATCTTATCCTTCCTTTTTTATACATAAAACCTCTTTGGAAATTGTATGTCTAATATATATTAAATACGAACAGATCAAAGAATTAAGGGGGGAAAAATTTCGGAGCTTAAACAGAGTCAAGAAAGCTACATTCTATAAAATGCTAAATATTAAATAAGAAGAAATAAAGAAGAACGCTCGTGGTGGTAGAAAAAGCAAGCTAAGTATAGAAGACAGACTGCTTATGACACTGGAATATGTCAGAGAATATCGGACATATTTTCATGTTAGTCA
>NZ_ARPM03000008.1 GCF_000388175.3 Holospora undulata HU1
AGATTCCAAGAAGCTCTGATCAAGACAGGCAGATTCCAAGAAGCTCTGATCAAGATAGGCAGATTCCAAGAAGCTCTGATCAAGACAGGCAGATTCCAAGAAGCTCTGATCAAGATAGGCAGATTCCAAGAAGCTCTGATCAAGATAGGCAGATTCCAAGAAGCTCTGATCAAGATAGGCAGATTCCAAGAAGCTCTGATCAAGATAGGCAGATTCCAAGAAGCTCTGATCAAGACAGGCAGATTCCAAGAAGCTCTGATCAAGATAGGCAGATTCCAAGAAGCTCTGATCAAGACAGGCAGATTCCAAGAAGCTCTGATCAAGACAGGCAGATTCCAAGAAGCTCTGATCAAGACAGGCAGATTCCAAGAAGCTCTGATCAAGACAGGCAGATTCCAAGAAGCTCTGATCAAGATACAAAAGATAAGGTTAAAGATATATTGATGCGATCTATACGAAGAGGTTTAACAAAAGTTTATATTCCTGTTCGGCAAGATAAAAAAAATATGTCGTCTTAGAATTTAACGTGTGTTGATACCTATAAATTTCTACATTCGCTCGTAATTCCACTGAGTGTTTCGCAGAGGGGTTCGGGCGATTTGCGTTGCAGATCCTTATTATATGACGTGTTCGGATTTTAGTACAACAATATTATGAGCGATGCTTGTTGTTTTTCTGGCGTGGATAGTTTTCTATTTCATTAGACTTCTTTGGAAACTAGATTATAAATAAGATTTATGATAAAAAGACCAGGAGGAAAGGTAGAAGCTGCGAACTGATCAAAAAAATAGCAGAAGAAAAATTTCGCTATAATGGTGAATATTCTTCAAGATTCCGAAGTTAAAAAGAAAACTAAGCATAGAAGATCGTCTTTTGATGACATCCCTAATACATCTGAAAACACCTCACATAAAGTTATGGCGTAAGTGAGAGCATTGTGTATGATACGATTAAGCATCCTGATTTTACGATTCCGTAGTGCAGCTAAAAAGTGATAAAAATTTATGAAATTTTATTCAGGAAAAAAGAAATGGCTTTCTATAAAAACACAAGTCGTGGTATATGTGCGGCATTTCAAAGGGCAAGCGTCACAATTTTAGAGGGTTTAAAGAATCCACAATAAATATTCATAGAGAAATAAAAATCATTACTGACACCGGTTATACAAAAGATGAATTGTAACTTTGAATTGCCAAAAAAGAAAAGATAAAAATAAAAAACAATACGTGCGATGGCGTGCACTTAGCTATTTCCCGGCTAATAGTTTTTTAAATTCAGCAACTTTGTTTTGCTCTTGCTTGAAATGTTTAGGACGAGGCTTAATATAGGAGTAATTTAACTTTTTGATTTCTTGACTTGTTTATCTCTATATTAAAGATATTTTCTAGGTGTATTCGAATTGCTTTTATGGGTATCGACTTTTACCCATTCCAAGATTTGCTTTATTTGCGTAGCGTTAAGTTTGTTTTTCCTTTTGCGCTCTGCAGGTGCGTTAAGTCTTTCTATCGAGCCGGCTTGATCCACGAAGTCAGAGTGGTTCTAGTTATGTCGTAAATCTTTGCAACTTGATTAATGCTATGAGTCCTGGCTGCAATAGCCTTTGCTAATTTACGTGATATTCGTGCAGCTTTATCAATCTCCTTAATCTGATATT
>NZ_ARPM03000007.1 GCF_000388175.3 Holospora undulata HU1
ATGTTTAGACTGAAGAAGCACAAAATATACCTTATACCATTTCCCGATACTAAATGGAGAAATACGAAGCGGTACATATATAGTACTTTAGGTTGAATTAGGTGCAATTAAAGGAAAATGACAAAGAGCTACAGCAACGATTTAAGACAAAGGTGAATAGAATATTTAGATGAGGAGAGCGGGTACATTGAAGCATCGCAACCATCTAAAATAAGTGTATCAGCGATAGGTATGTGGAATAGAAAAATGGCATAGAAAATACAGACAAAAAAGCTGTTATTTTCCTAATAGGCGTGCTTGGCTCAGAAAAAAAGATTGAACTTAGGAAAGCTTGAAAAGTATGTCACAGAACCCCAAGACATGACCTTGAAAAAAGCTGCTCAAGAATTTGGGGGACAATCAGTTCTGGTTAAAAAGATTAGGCTATAGCTTAAAAAAAGACTTTTCACACGTGGAAGCAATCCAAGAAAAGTAAAGTAAATAAAAGCGAAGTCAGTATCAAGAATCGATCAAAGATATAGCGTATCTAAGTCTTGTTATACAGTGATGAAAGCGGCATTGATATGGCTATGTGCAAAGACAGACGGCTGGGGAAGAAAAAGTGAAAAGTTGGTTGGCAAAAAGAGTGGAAAATAGTATCAAAGAACACATAGTATTGCCGGTTTGGTTAATAACACGCCTCTAGCACCAATGGGTTTAACGATCTTGCGACACAGTATTATAACCTGTATTCATGATTTAGCTATCCTTTAATAGGATCATGGAATGGGCTATCATACTCATGTTTTCAGCAGTCGCTAGGGCAATTTCATAATCTTTAGATACCCTTTGCAAATAATTTAGCTATCCCATGTTCTTTCGACGATCTAACGCTTTGGAAGTGTGGCCCATCTATAGTTTTATTCAATATATTTCTTACAAATTCCTCTATGGGTTTTCTATATCCCGCATCTGCACACACCCCATTTAATTTAGGATATTTTTTGCACCGCTTCCTTAAAAACTCTGCACCCAGCACCTGTGTCATTGGCCTTATGAACCGTGGTGATATGGAGCAGATTGCCTTGCCTATCAACACCACTATGATGCCGTTTACGTAT
>NZ_ARPM03000006.1 GCF_000388175.3 Holospora undulata HU1
GTGCCAAAGTTGGCCAATGGATTATCTTTTATACGGATAAAAAAGGGATCTTGTAGTCACACAAATAAGTCACACAAATAAGTGATCCAATCTTTGCCCACAAATTCGCGATCAGCTGAAAAGGAGAAAATTTTATCGACCCTAAAGATTTCCTTAAATTGGTTTAATAAACTGATGCGTGCTTGGGGTGCGAATTTTCCTGGTGATCAAGCATGCTCCAAAACAAAGGAAATGCAATCTTTCCAACTCTAACAGCTGGTACGAGGCAATTGATATTCTGCGTTCCAAACTTCCAATTGGTGCCATCGAGCATTAAATGCATTTTAGGAACTGGCTCCCAAATGCTTGATATCAAGGCTTTTGAGAAGAGCCCAGAATCAATTCCTTGTCCTTTTAAAAAAACGCCTGACGCGTTCAAGCTGGGATTTTATTGAAGCTGGAGCGTTCATCTTGTGGATCAGCGCAGGATGCTGAACCTTTCGCTGATCGATCATACTAAGTACGAAGGTTCATTTGCATAAAACATTGTTGTTTATTTTTAATAAAATAGCCTGTCTTTCGGATCTTTTAAAGTCCCTTCAAAAAAGTGAGGGGGAGTATGGTTAAAAGCTTCAAAATTTGTTAAATATGACTTTTTTATGTGATCTTATCTATATTTCTAAAAAAATTATTTTTTAATCAAAAAGTACTAAAATAATAAATATATCTATTATTAATTAAAAATATTATGAGTAAAAAAATTTACGTATTACAAATCTTAATGACAAGTTTTTTAACGCACGCACACATTTCTGAAAAAACTTTAGAAAACAATATAGAACGATTAGAAAAAATTAATAATTATAGTGCCGTGTCATACGAAAAAAAAGAAGAATTATTGCAATTATTTTTTGTTGGGTTCGAATTTTTTCTAAAAGGCATGCTGAGTAAAAAAATAAATATAAAGAAAAAAACAAGAAATTCTAAAACAGAGGAAAATAAAATTCATGAAATTGAATGTTATAAAAAAGAACTGTTAGCAAAATATTTTATTGATACCCTATTCTACGAAGCTCTAAAAATGCTCTCAATAAAAAAGGAAGAAAAATTTTTTTCTAAGTTCTCTAAATTATTTTTTCAACAAAACAAGCAAGAAACTGAGCAATGTAATCAAATTTTAAAAACAATCGAAAACGAGTTAAAAGAAGAAAAGTTATTAATAGAAAAATCAAAAATGTTGCAATATTTAGTTACTTATTTTGAAAGTTTTTTTTCAAGATATCTTGACGTATTTAAGAACACTCTAAGTCTTAAAATCACTTCTAACTCCCAGCCATCAAAAAAAGTTTCACTATTTTTACAATTTTCACAAAAGCGGCTAGATTTAATTAATGCTATAAAAGAAGAAATACAACAATACGAATCAGAATATCTTAGAAATCAAAGAACTAATAAAAATGAAAAATATAAATCAGTATTAAAGGTCATAAATGAAGTTAACAACGATGACGAATTGCAAAATTAACCATTTTAATATGTAATTTATACATTAATTAAGCCATAAACAAAATATAACTAAGCTTTCTACAGAAGCAGAAATGACTCCCAATGATTTTTAGGAACCTCTTTCCACTCTTTTGGGTGAAGAGGTTCAAGTTTGATTGTGGCAAATTGGATACGAATCAACTGTAAAACTACTAAGTTAAGTGCTTTAAGTCGGTTTCGAATTTCTCTTTTTTTCCCCTCTGTCAATATTACCGTCAACCAAGTAGCCCCTAAAGCTACGCTGTAATCCTGAATTTGGCACCCCTTGTACTGAATACCGTTATAAGAAATAGGCTCTTTCAGTGCTTTGCATAAACTCCACGCTTTTACGCCTTGTATTTCTACTCTATAATACCGCTTCCACCCGTATTTAGGATTTTCTAAAATGTGAGCCAAAATTGAAGTATTCGTCATCAGCAACAATCCTTCTGAATCAAAATCCAGTCGTCCCACATATATAAAGCGCTGTGCCAAAGGCAAAGGCTTTGAAAGTTCTGTGTAAATTGTGGGGCGGTTAAAAGGATCGGTGCGCGTTACAAGACAACCTCTTGGCTTATAACATTTCCACAAACATGGAACTTCTGGAGATTCAAGAGACACTCCATCAAGATCCACTCTATCTTGAGAAGAAACAAAACACGTCATATGAGTAACCAAAACTCCGTTCACGTTGACACGATGACACTTAATAGCCTCTTCTGCCTGACGACGAGACAAAGAAGAGCGCTCTGCAACGTATTTTGCTAACCTCATAGACTTTTAAGAATCGACTAAATTGAACGAACAAGACTACCATAGTTTAAAATTTTTAACAAGACTCTTGCTGAATGTGACGCTTAAGCACTATTCTTGCTATAGACTTCAACCAGAAGCGCTTGTTGGAATGCACGTGTGTAATAAATTAATTGGTAAGATGCGCACGCAGACAAAAAACAAATAAGACGTAATTGTAATATGGTGTTTAATTATGTATGATCCCAAAGCCATTCTTCATTCTCATATTTCAGGTCTTTATAAAATGGTGGAATCAATTCCTGAAAATCTTGATAGCTGTATAGAAAAATTACAAAAAGTTCAGGGAAGAATTATATGCACTGGGGTTGGAAAAAGCTCTTTTATCCTGCAAAAAATTTCCAGCAATTTTGCTTCTATTGGCATTGCATGTCAGTTTTTAGATGCAATTCACAGTGTACATGGAGAACTAGGAGGATTAAGAGAGCGCGACATAATTTTAGCAGGATCATACGCAGGGCAGTCTGTCGAGCTTGTCCCTATTTTTACTTTTGCCAAAACGAAAAACATATTTTCCATGCTTATGACTGCTTTTCCTTTAAACAGGTTAGGAAAAATGGCCAGTACAATATTGCGCTTACCAGAAGTTAAAGAAGTCGGTCCCCTTGGTTGCGTTCCTAGCACTTCTTCTTTAGTCATGCTGGCTTTAGGAGATCTGTTGGTTAGTGCATTAGAACAAAACATCACATTAGAGCGCTATCAAACGCACCACCCTCACGGAGCTTTGGGATTCAAGCTTTCTCCTGTTATCCACACTATGGTATCTGGTTCTGATTTACCCTTAGTATCTATAGATACGCCCTTTACAGAGGTGCTAATGGTTATGAGCGAAAAACGACTGGGATGTACAGGAGTCATCGATAAAGAAGGTAAGCTACAAGGAGTAATTTCCGATGGAGACGTGCGCCGATTTTGTATGCGGTTTAGAGATGTAACTTCTTATTCTGCATTAGAAATTATGCAAAAAGCTCCAAAAACTCTCCCCCCCCATGCGATTGTTAATGATGCGCTGACATTAATGGAAGTTCATAAAATTACGTTTGTTTTTATTATAGATCATGAACAAAAACCATTAGGTGTTATACACATCCACGACAGTTGGAAGAATATTCAGTAATATAGTAATTTAGCTTGAAAGTGGGACAGCGTGGTGCTATTTTAAAAAAAAATGACAAAGAAAAAATACAGCTTCAATCTAAGGGAGCGAGTAATAGAGTATATTAAACTTGGTAACGATCAAAAAAACGACATCCAAAATATTTAAAATTAGTAAAAGCAGCGTAAGTAGGTGGTGGATAAGATACAAAAAAGAAAGGAATAATTAGGTCTATCCTATGGTTAGGGAGTAAGGATAAAATAGCCCCAGAGAAGCTAAGGATTTAGGTTCAAGACAATAGAGATAAGAAATTAGATGAGATAGCAAAGCTATTTAACGCAAGTATTTGTTTTCTGTATACATAAGGTTAAAAATTTAGGATTTAGTTATGAAAAAAGCTTTTACCTATGTGGGGCATAAGTGTTGAAAGTGTCAAAATAAATGTTTAACAGCATTGAAATCCCCTCCTGAAATAATAATTAATGTTTTAATAAAAGAT
>NZ_ARPM03000005.1 GCF_000388175.3 Holospora undulata HU1
GCTAAGTATTTCAAAAAAAGCATCATTTTCAGAAAGAACACTGAATAATTTTATCTTATTTTGATCAGTGAAAAAAGATAATACTTCCCTGTTACAGAAAAAAGCCACACTATTCTGTTTGATACATGTTTTTAGTAATTTTGTAAGGTTTTCGTTATTTTGAAAAAGCTTGTCAAAAAAATCTGTTTTATTTCTAGAGATACATTGGCTCAATACTGACTTTAAACCTTTACTATCTAATTTTTCTAATACGCTGGCGTTTTCTAAAAGCTTGTCAAAAAAATCTGTTTTATTTCGAGAGATATATTGGCCCAATACTAGCTCTAAACCTTTACTCTCTAATTTTTCTACTACGCTGGCGTTTTCTAAAAGCTTGTCGAAACAATCTGTTTTATTTCTAGAGATATATTGGCCCAATACTAGCTCTAAACCTTTACTCTCTAATTTTTCTACTACGCTGGCGTTTTCTAAAAGCTTGTCGAAACAATCTGTCTTATTTTGATAAATACATTGGCCCAATACTAACTCTAAATCTGTACTATCTAAGTTTTTTAATACGGTGGCGTTTTCTAAAAGTTTGTCGAAATAATCTGTTTTATTTCTATAGATACATTGGCCCAATACTAGCTCTAAATCTGTACTATCTAAGTTTTTTAATACGGTGGCGTTTTCTAAAAGCTTGTCAAAAAAATCTATTTTATCGTTGCAAATAAAGTTTTCTACTATTAATTTTAAATCTGTACTATCTAAGTTTTTTAATACGGTGGCGTTTCCTAAAAGCTTGTCGAAGAAATCTATTTTGTTATCGTAGGTGCAGCTGATTACTATTAATCTTAAATATTCACTACTTAATTTTTCTAATAGATTAGCATTTTCTAAAATCTTATCGAAAAAATCTGTTTTATTGTCAAAGATACAGCTGATTACTATTGATCTTAAATCTATACTATCTAAGTTTTCCAATGCTTTTTCGTTTCTTAAAAGTTTATCAAAAAAATCTATTTTATCGATGCAGATACAGCTAATTGCTGTTGATCTTATTAAATCTGTACTATCTAATTTTTTCAATGCTTTTTCGTTTCCTAAAAGTTTATCGAAAAAAGATGACTTGTCCTTTTCAATACAGCTACCCCATACTGATTCTAAGTCTTTACTATTTAATTTTTCCAATACTTTTTCATTTCCTAAAATCTTGTCAAAACAATCTATTTTATCGGAATAGATACAGCTGATTAATAGCAATTTTAAACGTTCATTATCTAATTTTTCCAATACGTTGGCATTTCTTAAAAACTTATCGAAAAATAATGATTTATTTTGTGCGACAGATCTGGTTAATATTGCCTTAATATCTAATTTTTCCAATACTTTCTGGTTTCTTAAAAGCTCGTCGAAAAAATCTATTTTATTGTCTAAGATACAGTTGTATAATATTGATTCTAAAACTCCACTATCTAATTTTTCCAATACGCCTTTGTTTTTAGAAACACTATTAAATAAATCTAGTTTATTATAATAAGCACAACATCTCAATATTATTTTAAAATCAATATTATTTAATTTTGCAAATATTTTATCGTTCTCAAAAAACTTGTTAAAATTATCTAGTTTATCTTCTCTAATACAACTTTTTAAAAGGTCCACCCATTGATTAGACAACGCGTCAGATACTTCTGTATCAGCCAAAACTTCTTCTATTTCTTGAGACTCTACTACTTTTTGTGATAGAAGGTGTAAAAATACTATTTTCACATTTTCTTTTCCATTAGTTTGTAAATATTTTTTTATACATGACAAAACAGAAGATTTTGGATTGTTTCGAACAAAGTTTTCAACAAAAGAGCTCAGCTCTGAGGGCGTCAACTGACCAACTGGAGTAGAATATAAAGAACCTGTCTGCGAAAGAAAAAGAAAAAAAGTTAATAGTATTTTTTGTTTCATAAATATTTTTAATGTTTGCTTACAATAAGTTAATTCTACAATTATTACAAAAAAATGTCAACAAAAAAATCGATTTACTGCGTAAAGAAATTCAGCGCTTATGATCAACATCGAGAGCCTCAAAAATATTTTTTGCAGATGAAAAAAACTCTAAAACAATTTTTGGATAATTAAGGAAACATAAAAACCTTGTTAGCGCACAGCAGATAAAACCTAAGCAAAGCTTATATTTTCATAAGTTTCTAAACAATTGCATTTAGAATTAATACTGTAATACTGTTGTAAGGTTGAGTAAAAAAATAGAGTTTCAATCAAACAGGAATAAATCTTCTACACAGTAGACATAGAAGTTTCTTAAAAAGGATGTTAACGATTTTTTAGATTCTTACAAATTGATTAGCAAGTAAAACGTCTGAATGTAAGTGCAAGTGGGATTGTTTATGCTCTTAGAATATTAAGAATTACCTATAAAAACCTTGAATTATCCCAAATTAGCCACAAAAAAACTATCTGAATTTTTAAAAAAACTTGAAAGTAAAAGGTTTTCAGGAGGTTCCATCATTTTTATCGATGAAATTAGATTTGATTATGACAAGCCAAGGACTCATGGATATTTCATAAAGGGTATTTTTCGTTTTGACTCTTGTGATTGGGAAGCAAATAGCAGAACTAACGTAATTGGTGCGATGTTATACCAGATACCATTACTAAATGGACAGGTGGGATGCATTACAAATTGACCGCACTGCAACATCAAGTAGCGCCTGTATGAATTGGCTCAAGTACTTTCAAGATTTTCTATTGTTGCGTACATCTGAGTATTCAGGATGTTGTACTTGATATGTAGCCACAATCTCTCTACAGGGGGCAACTTAGGTGAACAAGGTGACAAGTATAAACTCTTTATATTCTTGGAACCATCAAGTCCTTTGATCTATGCCACCCAGCTTGATCCACGATATGCTCTCTTATCCTTCACAAATACTTTGGCTAGATCAGA
>NZ_ARPM03000004.1 GCF_000388175.3 Holospora undulata HU1
AAGCAGTATTAATCTCAGCAAACCTTTGAATAGTAATTCTCCGGTGATTTTATTATTATATCTATTGACATCGTAAAGTTTTCCTCGTCTCTCTAACCATATATCAATACATCATTATAAAATTAAAACTTTATACTCATAATATCTATCTCTGCCACTTTCAACACTTATGGGGCCTTAAGGAGTGCGTGGGGGCTTTTGGGTATATAAATTTTAGAAGAACACAGTGAAGGATATCTAGTCTTTAAAGAAACTGATTAGAACTGTTTATAATAAGCTGCTTTATTCGTGATGCGGAAAGAAGGATAGAGATGAGATTTTCTTGCTGTTAAAGAAAACTACTTTAGAAGTTTTTAAAAAAAGAGCTGCTTAAAAATAATATTTTTTGTACAAAGCTTTGATAAAAAGCGAACCCCAGTATGCAAAGAATTTATAGTGAGAATTAAGAAAATTTACATTCTTGGGAGATATTCTGGGAAGATACGCAATTTTCGACTTTTAGATTCGTAGTTTAATCTTTTATCTTAATTAACAATTAAACTTTAGACGTATATTTTCTTCCCAATTTTTCCTAACTTATTAGTAAGGAGTTGAAAAAAGCTAAGTTAATAAACTATAAAACGCTATCGTGGAACTACACGGCTGCGATCTTTTTGACTTTGAACAACAAATACTTTTTGTCCAACGCATAAGGTGGGATTTGGGCCTTGAACAACAGTTAAAAATCCGCCTGTATCAAGTTGTATTTGGTATTCTATTCCGTCTTGGTCTGTCAACGCTCTTGCGGCAAAATGTCCGATTATTCCACCTGCAAGCGCTCCACCCGCTGCCCCGAAAAGACTTCCTCTTCCTTTTCCAACATTAATTCCTCCTAATGCACCAGCTAGTGCACCAACAAGAGATCCCATCCCAGGTTGATTGTCTTCTGCTGTTGTTGCACTGCCAGAAACATTTACTGTTCTCATAGCAATAATCTTTCCAGGTAATGTCGTACAGGTTTCTCCTACGCCGGTCAATGAGTAATCACCGCTCCCGATTCTAGGTGCACAGCCCGACATCAATAAACTAATCAATAAAAAATTAAAAAAACGCACTTGTTTATATGCTCCTTAACGAATCTAGTAAGAATGATAAAAGATATTTTTTTAAAATGAAAGGGGGGATTCATATTTTTTTAATATAAAAACACCCCAATTAAATAGTAAAAGATAAACAAATAGCTAAAATCTCAAGGGAAAATAAATAAGCTTTATCAAAAAAATAGAATGAATATAAAATTTTAGTCTAAATCTAATCAGATAATCGATGCGGAAATCAGTTTTTTTGAGAAAGCAAATAAAAAATTTACTTTAATGAAAGCGAGATGATGTGTGAAAAAATTAAATATGCAGAAAAACAGGAATTATTTTTTTTTGATTTACTTATCTATCTTTTGTGATGTATCATAAATAAATATCTAATAATAAAAATTTATTCTATATCAAAAACATAATAAAAAGAATATGACAATTGAGCTGGATCATACTACCCCATACTCCCCCTCACTTTTTTGAAGGGTCTTTAAAAGATCTGAAAGAGAGGCTATTTTATTAAAAATAAACAACAATGTTTAATGCAAATGAACCTTCGTACTTAGTATGATCGATCAGCGAAAGGTTCAGCATCCTGCGCTGATCCACAAGATGCACTCTCCACCTTCAATAAAATCCAAGCTTGAACGCGTCAGGCGTTTTTTTAAAAGGACAAGGAATTGATTCTGGGCTCTTCTCAAAAGCCTTGATATCAAGCATTTGGGAGCCAGTTCCTAAAATGCATTTAATGCTCGATGGCACCAATTGGAAGTTTGGAACGCAGAATATCAATTGCCTCGTACCAGCTGTTAGAGTTGGAAAGATTGCATTTCCTTTGTTTTGGAGCATGCTTGATCACCAGGAAAATTCGCACCCCAAGCACGCATCAGTTTATTAAACCAATTTAAGGAAATCTTTAGGGTCGATAAAATTTTCTCCTTTTCAGCTGATCGCGAATTTGTGGGCAAAGATTGGATCACTTA
>NZ_ARPM03000003.1 GCF_000388175.3 Holospora undulata HU1
CAACCTTACTCACTAAATCTTTATATATTCCTTCAAAATACTCCCATTTGATTACTTTTAACCGCTTTGAAATGCCACTATATGTCGCTTCAATGCCACTTTGCATTGATCCAAACCCTTGGTTGATTAGCTTTTCTAACATTCTTAAACGAGTTTTCTTGCCAAGGAGTATTAATCTCAGCAAACCTTTGAATAGCAATTCTCCGGTGATTTTATTATTATATCTATTGACATCGTAAAGTTTTCCTAGTCTCTCTAACCATATATCAATACATCATTATAAAATTAAAACTTTATACTCATAATATCTATCTCAACCACTTTTAACACTTATGGGGGGGATAGGGACTTCTGTTCGCTTGAAAGAAGCATTGCACTCAACTTTCGCCCACACCTAAGCGTTTAGCGCATTCATACTGGTGGGGTATTTGGGTAGTCTTCAATATCTTTTCTCAGTTTGTTCACATCACTCGTGGCAGCAGGTTTGTTACGTTTTGTTTTCAAGACCATATTCTCACCAGCGTCCGATACTGGCTAAACTCACACAGAAACGTATTCCAGCCTTGGCAATATTCAGTTTTTTGTTTGCTCTTACCTCAAGGGCCTTTTTGCGAAAATCAAGGCAATAAGCCTTATTCACTCCGATTATTAAAGTTTAGCTATCATAGTATTATAGGTTAACTGTATAAAAAAACTCTGAATCTCCCCAAGGCAGATCACATAAAAAGGTCTATATTTTTCTGGCACATTATTCTGGCACATTAACAAGTTAAAAAAATAAGAAAAATAAGAAAAATAAGAAAAACTAATAGGTTAATATTGAAGAAAGTAGTTTTGCGCATGACATGCCATGACCCCATATATTCTACCAGATACCATTACTAAATGGACAGGTGGAGTGTATCACAAATTGACCGCACTGCAACATTGTTCAGTCCCAACTCCATATGGTTTGGATTATGAGTAAAGTTTGACGGATTTTGCTCAAACACTTTAAGAAAGATATCAAAGGAAATCTGACATTTCAATGATTTTAGTTTTCGTTGATGATTATAATACAAAATAAAATAAATAAAATACTTTTTAAATTCTTACAAGTAACAATAATAATATATTTTTGTTGTATGTTGTTTGATCATTCTGTTTGCACCTTCCACCTGTCCATTGGTCAGGATCTTAGTAATTTTAAATGGACAATTCTCAATAAGATTTCTTAAAAACATTGTAGATATATCCGCAGTCATCGATAAATGCAGCTCTATATCTAAATCAGTATAAAAAAATTACGAAAAATGGAATTGAAATAAGAGATCAATTGAAAAAGTTAATGTTCTTCTTACATGTTTGGCTTGGGGCCATTTTTTCTCAATAGGATTGAGATCAGGGGAATAATGAGGAAAATAAAGCAAACTATGGCATCTTCTAGCATATTTTGCACTGCTTTCCCTTTATGGAAAATGGCATTATCCATAACACTGCCGCTTTCCTTTGGAAGGTTTGGTAGCACCCAAGATGTAATCCCCTGTAAGCCAGATATGAACCCAATTGCAATT
>NZ_ARPM03000002.1 GCF_000388175.3 Holospora undulata HU1
AGAAGAAGAATTTGGGGACATAGGGCTAAGGCATTTCAGAAGAAAAATGCTTGAAAAGTTCAGTTCTATAAAAAAGTCCATGAATGAAGTAAGCATGGATCGAGAGACTGCGAACTTAATGTTAAAAACAATAAAGGAATCTGGGGAAGTTCCCCAAGGTGTTTTGCCTTATTTGGGCGATATAGTTTGTACTGCCAGCGGGACAGAAAAAGTTCTTACTTTCGAACAGCGCCGTGAACTTAAGGATTTAGTTTTCAATGTAAAGAATAGGTTATTTAATCCCACCAATCCTAGCACTGCTTTTCAAGTTCATAAAAACATCAAAATACTTTTGACTGACTTTCATGAAAGTGAGAAGAGTGCAAAAATGAAACAAGAAATTAAGCGTTTGCTAGATTTTGATTTTCCTGTAAATAAAGTAGAACAAATATTAGAAAAACTTCTTGAAAAAGAAGAATATTGGGGAATGAACGAAGAAAAATTTACTCTTTTTTATAATGAATTTTCAAGCGAAATAGAAAAAGATAGATTAAAAAGTGTAAGACAACCAACAGAAAAAGAGCGTGCTAGATTCAATGTATTTAAATTTTTTCCTCAACGAAGCTTTGAAAGTGTGGACTTCACAGAAAAATATATGAAAGAAAAAAATATTCCCGAACTACAGTCTTTAGGAATCGTTCGTACTGCAGCGTTAATGGTTAAAAAAAATAAAGACAGAGACGAAAGAATGTTTGAAGCGGTTTTATCAAGTCTTTATGTAAAGCCAAAGCACTTAAAACAACACGTTCAAGTTGAAAAGAAGGTAGAGATTGAAAATTTAGAAGAAAAAATTTCTAAGATTCTACCTAAGCAGGATAGCAAAATTTTGAAATGCACAAAAGAATTTATTAAGAACCACAATCTTTCTGAAGAAGAAGCGTTTGGGGTAGTCCAAGTTGCTTACCAGACAATTCCAGATAACGGAGATAATACCCTTTTAGAAATGGCTTTTTCGAATATTATTTCAAAAAAAGATTATTAATTCACAAGAAAGTAAGATAAGACTACATTCATAATAAAATAATTGTGAAAAGGTCATCAAAAAAAATCGAGAGATGACCTTTTAAACTTTTTTGGCTTTGTTTGATCTGTTCATGCGTACTGACTTTTACTTAAGTCATTTTTTTAGATACATTGACTAAATTTATTTGGTTTTGTATAAAAAGATTTTGTTAAATCCAGATTGAATAGTATGCTAACAGAGCAATGAGTAGATCGTCTAATATACTTGGC
>NZ_ARPM03000001.1 GCF_000388175.3 Holospora undulata HU1
GCATTTAATGCTCGATGGCACCAATTGGAAGTTTGGAACGCAGAATATCAATTGCCTCGTACTAGCTGTTAGAGTTGGAAAGATTTCATTTTCTTTGTTTTGGAGCATGCTTGATCACCAGGAAAATTCGCACCCCCAAGCACGCATCAGTTTATTAAACCAATTTTAGGAAATCTTTGGGGTCGATAAAATTCTCTCCTTTTCAGCTGATCGCGAATTTGTGGGAAAAGATTGGATCACTTATTTGTGTGACTTATTTGTGTGACTTATTTGTGTGACTTATTTGTGTGACTACAAGATCCCTTTTTTATCCGTATAAAAGATAATCAATTGGCCAACTTTGGCACCTCTAAAAAGCCTTTGAAGGATTTTTTACTCACCTAAATACGGACGAAAGCCTCCATCTGCAACATGCTGGATGATCCTAGGGGGTTTATCGTAGGTAAAAAGATTAAAGATGAGCACCTTGTCATTTGCTTAAGATAAAGACCGGGTACTAAACAAACAAAGAGGGGACATACCCATATGAAAGAGTTTGGAAAATTTTCCAAACTTATGACCATTGTCGCTGTTGCTATTTTATACGCTTCTATAACGGCCCTTACACAAGAACACAAGGGGATTCAGGTGGATCAAAGATAAACTCTTATTCTTTGATTTCAGAGATTTTTTAAACTACCTGAAAAAAAGTGAGGGGGAGTATGATCTTATTTATTAAGGATGAGAGGTTCATTTGCATTAAACATTGTTGTTTATTTTTAATAAAATAGCCTCTCTTTCGGATCTTTTAAAGACCCTTCAAAAAAGTGAGGGGGAGTATGGTATATTGCATTCAATCCCCCCCCTTCATATTAGCCCAGATTTTTTCTATTGGATTCAAATCAGGAGAGTAAGGAGGTAGAAAAATTATACTGCATTTTACAAGATTCTATTCCATTCTCTACCTCTCTTAGATTTATGAAAAGAGGCGTAATAACACCTTGATCAGGCTTTAGTGTTTGATCCCATAGAATGATGGAGTATATTAAGAAGACAATAATTCATAGAAGAAAAGTTTATGGGACAAGTATTACATGCAAATGCCAGAACGACTGAGGCACTCCGTAGAGAGATCCGTAATAGTGAAGAGA